>JAAZFW010000135.1 GCA_012511525.1 Clostridiaceae bacterium | reverse complement strand
GTTGGTCTGGATGACGGCTGCCGTGTCCGGCTCGCCCGTTTCCCAGCAGGGCTGGTAGGGCGTGTTTTGCCCCGCGTTGTTGATCCAGATGTCAACCGAACCCCAGCGCTCCCGCGAAACAGCCCAAAGGTTCATAAGGCTCACCTTGTCCCGGACGTCGCAGGGGACATAGAGGGCGCGCGCCATGTCGGTGGCCAGGGCCTCCCGCGTTGCCTGCGGCAGTTTTTCGCCCCTGCCGGACAATGTGACCTGGCACCCGGCCCGCAGAAACGCCTGGGCCATGGCCAGGCCGATCCCGCGCGTGCTGCCTGTAATGACAACATTTTTCATCTGACTCTCCTCGGTCGCTTCTGAACGGTCAGGGTCCTGTTCGCTCAGCCAAAAAGGCCTGGATCGCCGCCACGGCGATGTCCTGCTGCGTCTGGGCTGAAATCGTGGCGTCGGGATCGCCTTGCTGCCTGCCGTAGTTGCCGAACTGGGCATGGTTGCCGCCATCGATGACGACGACATTTTCCGTATAGCCGACGCGATTTGCCACACTGGTGTTAAACGAGCCGTAGATGGTCAGCGAATCTGATGCGGGATAATCGCCATACAGGTATGCGCCGAGCAAAATCAGGCCGCTGATCTGCTCCGGATGATCGGCGGCATAGGCGCTGGCCATAGCGCCGCCCATCGAATGACCGCCCAGGTACCAGGTCGTCACATCGGGGAACTGCCCGATGACGCGTCCGGCGGCATTAACATCAAAGATGGCCATGTTGAAGGGCATGGTGACCAGGATGCAGGTGATCGAACAGCGTTGTGCAATTTGTTCCAGGATCGGCAGGTAGGCCACCGCCTCCACTTTGGCGCCGGGATAGAACACCAGGGCGGTGTCCCCGGCCTGTTCCGGGGTCAGAATGACCAGGCCGCCGTCGACCCGGATGGTCGGGCTGGTCTTTAAAATTTCCCGTGCCGTCGCATCGGCCCGGTAATAGTCCGACGCGTAAAGCAAAAAGGCACCGATCAAGACCAGGATCAGCGCCGCAAGCCCGATCAAAATGCGGGTCCGTCGTTTTTTCATGGTGCACCCTCCCCTAGCCTGGCGCCACGGCTGGCTGCCGTGGGAAGACATTAAGCCTATTGTACCACGCCATCAATGCCGTCGGCAGCAGGACGCGCGGGTTGATCGGTTGAAAATATTCCGGCAACTCGTACAATAGGATTCAGGGCAGGCGATTTTGTGCTTGCTGACGCAATAACCTGGCCTGACCGGCTGAGGAGACCAGATGCTTCAAATTGATGATTTTCGCGTCACCCCCATATCCATGATCACCCGGGAAGGGCTGCAGCGTGTCGACCTGCACACCCGGTCCAGCGCCGCCGCCAAGGTCCGCCTGACCGTGTGTCGGGGCGCGGCGATCCTGCATACGCAAGACGATGTGCACATCGTCAGCGGGCAAGGTTATACCAGCGTTTTTTTGCCGCCTCCGGACAGCGCGTTTGACGCGGCCTGGCAGCTCACGGATGATGCCGGCCGGGTTATCGCGGCGGTGACGGTTTTTTGGCCGGTGCCGCGCCGCTGGACACTCTACACCCTGGTTGCCTCGCATACGGATATCGGGCTGCACAATGCCCAGTACATCCAGCGCCATAACAGCGAACGGTTCATCGACCAGGCCATGGCGCTGTGCGACCGGACCGGTGACCGTGCGGAGCAGGACCGCTACCATTACATGATCGAAGGCACCTGGTTCTGGGGCAACTATCCGGCCGACCGGGGCCGTGACGCGGCCCGCCGGGTTGTCGAGGAATATGTCAAGCCCGGGCGAATCGGCTTGTGCGGGGGCATCGCCGGCAACCACACCCAGGTTTTCGGACTCGAGGAGCTGTGCCGCAGCACCTACGGACGCAGAGCCCTCCAGGACACCTGGGGCGTCACGACCAAAACAATGGCCATGATCGACAACAACGGCATGAGCTGGAGCCTGGTTCAGCCGTACGCCGAGGCCGGCTTCGAGCAGATCATCTTCGCGCCCAACCAATGGAATCCGCATCCGTCCACCGTCTGGACCCGCGATACGACCGTTCCCGGTTT
>JAAZFW010000134.1 GCA_012511525.1 Clostridiaceae bacterium | reverse complement strand
GCGGCGGACGCCGACGCGGCTTCTTCTACTTCGACTTCATAGGCAACGCCGTTCACTTTTATCACGTACTTTTTCATGTGTTTGACCTCCATCACGTTATTTCTAATAAGCTGTCGTCAGCATGTCGAGGGCACTGATCAGGCGCGGCCGGGTAGCCGACGGCAAGATGACCTCGTCCACATGCCCGAGCGATGCGGCGACATAGGGGCTGGCAATCTCGTCTTCGTACTTGCGGACAAAATCGGTGCGTGCCGTGATCGGGTCAGCGGCCGCCGCGATTTCCTTGCGGTATATGATGTGCGCTGCCGTGTCCGCGTTGACGACCGCGATTTCCGCGGTCGGCCAGGCGTAAACCAGGTCCGTGCCGCAGCTCTTGCCGCTGAACGTGAGGTAGGCTGTCCCGATGGCTTTGCCGACGATGACGGCAAGGCGCGGGATGTCGAGCTGGAGCATGGCCTGCATCAGGTCCGCACCGCTTTGGACGAGCCCGTTCCATTCGTCGGAAAGTCCGATCGTGTACCCTTCCGCGTCGACAAACGTGATCAGGGGCAAATTGAGTTTCTGGCAAAGGCCGGCCAGCCGGACAGCTTTGGCCGCCATCGCCTGGCTGACACGCCGTTCTGCCTGGGCCAGAACGCCGACGGTCCGGCCGCCGAGCCGGGCCAGGCCGGTCACCATACCGGGCGCATAGCGGTCCGAAAGCTCCAGGAAGCTGTCGGTGTCGACGGTAAGGCGCACGATTTCGCGCATGTCATAGCCATCATCGAGCGTGGCGGCCAGTTCGTCGAGGCGATCTTCCGTACGGTTGGGATCGTCGGGGCCGTCGACGGGCTGGATGAAGCCCATGCCGCTGTCCGGAATATAGGCCATCAGGAGCTTGATGCGCTCGGCAAGTCCGGCTTCGTCGGATGCCGTCAGGCTGGCCAGGCCGGTTTTTTGCGCGTGCACGGCCGACCCGCCGATATCGGCGGCGGCGATGCTCTTGTTCTCGTGTGCGGAAACGACCATCGGCCCGTTCATGAACAACCCGGATCCTTTATCGGCCATCAGGACAAAGTCGCTGAGCGCGGCCGCGTAGGCGGCGCCGCCGGCACAGGGGCCGTACACCGCGGCGATCCGGGGAATGAGGCCGGCCGAGGCATTGAGCGAGGCCAGCAGGTTACCGAGGCCCTCAAGGCCCAAAATGCCCTCCTCGATCCGGGCGCCGCCCGTATCGTAAAGGCCGATGAATGGAACCTGCGCGTCGCAGGCCAGCTGAAGTGCCCGGGCGATCTTGTCCGCATGGGCTTTGCCAATCGAACCGCCGTGCACGTCCGGGTCCTGCGCGGCCAGATAGACCATTCGCCCATCGATCGTCCCGTAGCCCATGACGACACCGTCACCGGCGGCCTTCTTGCGCTCCGGCCCGAATGTCAGACCGTTTGCCGTGACCAGGGATTCCAGTTCAACAAAACTATCTTGATCCAGGAACTGCCCGATACGACGCCGACAAATGTCAGATCCGGCTCGGGCCGTGTCCATGGAAGCTCGCTTTGCGGTATACCCGGTCATTTTCTCTCGAGATCCCATTCATTTCACCTCATTAACACATGCGTTGCTGTTGGTCATCCGATGGACGGGCGACACAAGTCGAACGTCCACCGCATATGATTATAATTTATGCTCGGCAATAGATCAACCAAAAGAAAGCGACTTGATCGATTTTTCTTGTCTTTTTTCTGGCAAACCCTTTTCAGGTTCGCTTCGGAAAAACGTTTTGCCCGGAAGATGATATAATCAGGCGTGTCATGAACCTTATATCACGGCGGCATTCCAGAGCATGATACGGATAAAGGATGAGCAGACATGGCGGCTAAGTATGGCATTTTCATGGCGGGAACAACCCATTTCGATCCGGTATGGCTATGGACCTGGGATGAGGCGATGGCCTCGATCCGGTCGACGTTTCGCTCCGCTCTGGAGCGGATGGACGAAGAGCCGGAATTTATCTATTCTTTCAGCTGTCCGCCTGTATTTGAATGGATCAAAGCGACCGACCCTGCCCTGTTCGGCGAAATTTGCCGCAAGGTAGAGGAAGGAAAATGGGAACTGGTCGAAGGCTGGTGGGTTCAGCCTGACTGCCATGTCGCCTCTGGGGAGAGCTATGTCCGCCAGGGACTTTACGGGCAAAGATACCTGCAGGAAAATTTCAAGATGAGGTCGCGATCCTGTTTCAATACAGACAGCTTCGGCCATAACGTCATGCTGCCGCAAATACTCAACAAATCCGGTATTGACTATTATGTATTCGGCAGGCCTTCAGCCGGGGAAATGACGCTGCCAGGCCCTTTGTTCAGATGGCAAAGTCCGGACGGCAGTTCTGTCCTCGCTTACCGGTGCGGCGGAGACGGAGCAAACCAGTTTTCGACTTCCCTGGATCAGGACGCGTATGAGGCTAGCGTGAAGCTGCCGAAGTTCGGGCATGATTTGCTCATGCTGTACGGGGTCTCGAATCACGGCGGCGCGCCGACAAGAAAATCCATCGCGCAGATCAACAGCTTGATCAAGGACACCGAAAAGACCTTCGACACCGCGTATACCCGGGTCGACAGCTATTTCGACAGGCAGCGCGGCCGGGATATACCGGAATTTTGCGGTGAGCTGATGGTTAAGGCCTTCGGTGTCTTCAGCAACGATGCCGAGGTTAAAAAGAACAACCGGGTGGCTGAGTACGCGCTGATGAATGCCGAGAAAGCCGGGATCTTTGCCAAATGCCTCTGCGATATCCCGTATCCGAAAGATAAGCTCAGGGCGGCCTGGCACGATTTGCTGTTTAACCAGTTCCACGACATCATCGGCGGAGCAAGTGTCAAGCCTGCTGCTTTTGACGCCAGAAACATGCACGGCCGGGTCATCCAAAGCGCAGCTGAAATCCTCCACGTCTCGCTTCAGAGCATAACCAAAGACATCGACACCGCCCAGGAAGGATTCCCGGTCGTCGTATGGAACCTGAATGCTTTCGATGTTACCGTCCCGATCGAAGCAGAGCGCCAGTGGGCCTGGGAATTTGACTGGTACAAGGGCCCGTTGACCGTTGCTGACTCAGACGGCAGAATATGTCCGAATCAAATCATCCAGGAATTATCGGTCCTCCCCGGCTTCCGGTCCCGGTTTGTCTTTGTTGCCGATCTTCCTTCCCTGGGGTACAGAACCTTCTTTGTCCGGCAAGAAAAACAGCCCGAGCCGTTTGAGGCAAAGATGACGGCGGGTCAGTCCACTTTGGAAAACGACAAGTACCGGATCCAGATCTGTCAGAAGACAGGATGTATTGAATCGATCGTTGAACGATCTTCTGGCATGACCGTCTGTGCAAAAGCCGCCGAACCGGTCGTTAGGATAGACCAGGGCGACACGTGGGCCTTTGATGTGGATGGGTTTGGCGAGGAAGCAGGGCCCTTCAGGCTCATTTCATCCAGGCTGCTTGAAAATGGTCCGATCCGGTCTGTCATCAGGACAAGTGCCGAATTTGGCCGCTCGATGATCGAACAGGACTTTATACTGTACGCCCACACGGATATCATCGAAGGCCGTTTCAAGGTATTTTGGCGTGAGCAGCATAAAGTGCTCAAGCTGTCTTTCAATCCGCTGATCGAAGACCCCCGCGTCAGCGCGTCAGTCCCGTACGGATCGGTCAGGCGGGATAGCACCAGCCGGGAAATGCCGGTCGGCGAATGGCTGGATGTCTCCGGGAAAAACAGAGGCGTTACCGTGATCGGCGACAGTTTTTTTGCCTGCGATGTCTCCGGCGCGGTTATGAATATGACCGTGCTGAGGAGCCCGATTCGCGGACATCTCAGCTGGCAAGACCCGATTGATCCGGACGGGGCGTACGATTATGTCGACCAGGGCGTCCGGGAAGGCCGATGGAAGATCGTGTTCCATGATGGCGATTGGAAGAAAGAAAGCATTCCCGAGCAGGCTGCTCTGTTCAACAATCCGGTCATCACGGTCAATGAGGCCAATCACGAAGGAACGCGTCCCAGTGACGGCTCGTTTTTGAAAATCGACGCCAGGTCAAGCATACTGACTGTTTGCAAGCAAGCTGAAGAGCATGAGGATCTTGTGATCAGATTGGTGGAGTACGCCGGCAGGCAAGACCATGTCACGCTTGAGATGAGTCCGCCCGGGGTCATCGGACTGACCATGGCGCCTCATGAGATAAAAACATTGCTTTTGGACATGAAATCGCCCGCGATAAAAGAAGCCAGCCTGCTGGAAGAACCGGACGGTTCGCCAGGCACCTGACAAAGGCAAACGGCACGGACGGCCTGTCCGACTTTTTCCGGATAAGCCCTTTTCAGACCCGATGCTCGTCTGGTATAATTGGTCTGACCACCTGACCATGTGCTGCAGGAGATGCTTATGAAGATCGATCCGGTCAGCAACCGGCGCCTTTACCAGTCCGTCATGGACCAGTTTATCCAGCTGATTTCCAGCGGGCAGCTGCGCCCTGGCGACAGGCTGCCGGCCGAACGGGATCTTGCGGAACGTTTCGCGGTCAGCCGCGCGTCGATCCGCGAAGCATTCCGCGTCCTGGAGATCATCGGCCTGATCGAGATCCGCCCGGGCGGCGGAACGTTCGTCACCAACCTCAACATCGGCCCCTTCATCACGACGATCGCCCCGATCTTCATCCGCCAGGAGCGTGTCGAGCAGGACCTGCTCGATTTCCGGCTCCTGATCGAGGCCGAAGCGGTCCGTATCGCGGCGGACAAGCACCTGCCTGCCGGTCTGGATGCCCTGAAAAGAGCCTTGGCGGCGATGGAACAGGCCATCGAGGGCAACGAGCCCGATCTGGGTGCTGAGGCCGACATCGAGTTTCACCAGGCGGTTTTCGCCTGCTCCGACAACTATGTGCTGACCAAGGCCGCCGAGTGCGTCGCCTGTTTGCTCGAAAATTCCGTCCGGCTCAACCGGGCCAGGATCATCAAAGACACCAGCCAGGCCCGTGCCCTGCTGGACCAGCACCGGAGCATCCTGGCGGCGATCGAGACCCACCAGGGCGTTGCCGCAGCCCAGGCGATGAGCGATCACCTGCAGTTCGCCCAAGCCACGCTGCTGGCAAGTCCGGCGATGGAAATAACCCGTTCGAATGGAGATGGCCTATGAATATCCTCGTCTGCATCAAGCAAGTGCCCAGTTCGACCCATGTGACCGTCGACGAAAAGACCGGCGTCCTGAACCGCAGCGGTGTCGAAAGCAAGATGAATCCGTATGACCTTTTCGCCATCGAGACTGCGCTGCAGCTGCGCGAACAAGCGGGCGGTACGGTCACGGCGCTGTCCATGGGGCCGCCCCAGGCCAGGAGCATCCTCGAGGAAGCGCTGGCCATGGGCGCCGACCAGGCCTGCCTGCTCTCCGACCGCCGTTTTGCCGGGGCCGATGTCGTCGCGACCAGCTACACCTTGTCGCAAGGCATCCGTCACCTGGGCAATTACGACCTGATCATCTGCGGCAAGCAGACCACGGACGGCGACACCGCTCAGGTCGGCGCCGAAATCGCCGAATTCATGGACCTGCCGCACGCGGCCAATGTCATGGCGATCGGCTCTGTCGGACCGGATCACCTGCTGATCGATGTCAACCTGGAGCAAATCGTGCAGAAGCAGAAAATCCTCCTGCCCTGTTTGCTCACGGTTGAAAAG
>JAAZFW010000133.1 GCA_012511525.1 Clostridiaceae bacterium | reverse complement strand
GTTGCCGCGCTGGTCCTGCTGCTGGTCAACCTCAACGGCTACGGCGCCCGGATCCGGCCTTCCGGCGTGATCACGCTGCTGATGCAATTCGGCCTGCTGCTGGTCCCCTACCTGGCGATCAGCCATCCGGCGGTCGCACTGCTGGGCTTTGCCGCCGTGCTGGCCGTCAACAGCTACCTGACCGTGATCTGCGGCGACGCATTGACGTTGACCGGCGCCCAGGTCTCCTGGCTTTTCTTCCTCTCCCATGTGCTGGCGCTGCCCTTCAACCTGTCCTTCGAGCCGATCGCCAAGTCGATCGCACGCACCGTCCAGTCAACGCCCTTGTGGCAGCTGCTGGTGCTGTGGGGGCCGCACCTGGCCGCCGGCTTCCTGTTCCTGGCTGTCCTGGTGGCACTGCATCTGCGCCCGCCGGTGCGCCGGTTTCCGCCGCCGCCGGACAGCGTGCGCAACGAGACCCGACCGCTGGCCCGCTTCCTCCAGCCTTTTACGGCCGCTGACAAGCTGGCGGTCGTCCTGCTCGTCTGGGGAACGGCCCTGATTGCCCTGCCTGAACTGGTCTACGTCGTCGACATCTACAGCGGCGACTACAAGCGGGCCAACACGATGTTCAAGTTCACCTACCAGGCGTTCGTGCTGCTGTCTTTGGTCTGGGGGTACGCGATTGTCCGTCTGGCCAGCCTGCCGCAGCGCAGCACGCTGCGATTGACCGCCGCCGTCCTGGCCCTGATGCTGGTTATCCCCGCCTGGTATCCAGGCATCGCCGCGCGTCAATGGCTGGGCCGGTTCACCCCGGACCGCTACCAGGGGCTGGACGGTTCGGCGATCCTGGACAACAAGGATTCCAGCCAGATACCCGGACAGGCCAACGGCGAGCTTGCGCCGGACGCGGCCGCGATCCGCTGGTTTAACGAAACGGTCGACGGCCATCCCGTCATTCTCGAAACCTTCGGCGAAAGCTACACCGACTACGGGCGGATTTCCGCGTTCACCGGGCTGCCGACCGTGATGGGCTGGGAAACGCACGAGTGGCTCTGGCGCACCAGCAAGGCCAACCCCAACGCCTACGCCAGTTTTGTCCTGCCGCGCCAAAACGACGTCACCACGCTGTACACCACAAAAAACCAGGCCGAGAGAAAGGCGTTGATCGAGCAGTACCAGATCGCCTACATCGTCATCGGGGACCTGGAACGCGGCCGTTTCCGATCAGACCCGCAACAGGAAAACAGCCCGAGCCTGGTGCAGGAAGACCTGCTCGCTGAACTCGGGACTGTCGTTTTTTCACAGGGGTCGCTCGTTGTTATCGCGGTGAATTGACGGCGGTCAGTTGCCCAATGCGCTGAAATTCAGAACCGATACCCTGAGCACGCCGGCGATGCCGCGTAAGGCATCCAGCGTTTTCTCGTCGACGGGCGAGTCGATCGACAGGAAGCTCTGCGCGCGCATTTTGTCTTTCTTCCGGCTCCAGTGCATGGTGGCAATGTTGATGTCCTGCTGGCCGAGCAATGTGCCGACACGGCCGATGATGCCAGGCACATCGTTGTTCTGCATCGCCAGTACGTAGGGCGACAGCTCGAAGTCCATGTGGTAGCCGAAAAAATCGACCAGAACTTCGGTGTCCTTGCCGAAAACCGTGCCGGATACCGACAGCGTCTTCTCTTCGGAGACGAAACGGACGGTCACCAAGTTGGTGTATTTCTCAAGGTTGGTTGTCTTACTCTCGACAACCTCGACACCCATCGCTGTCAGGTTCTGCTTTACGTTGACATAGCTGATCCGCTCGCTGGTGATCGTCGAAAGGAAACCTTTCAGGACGGACAGCGACAGGAAACTGGTTTCTTTGCCGGCCAGCTCGCCGGAATAGATGATTTCGACTTTCCGGATGCGGGCGGATTCGGCCTGGTAATAGATAGCGCCCAGCTTTTCGCACAGGCTGAGATAGGGCTTAAGTTCCGCCAGGCTGCCGCTGACCGCCGGCATGTTGACCGCGCAGACCAGTTCGCCGTTAAGCGCCTTGGCGACCAGTTCGGTGACCGCGGTCCCTACATTGGCATTGGCTTCATGGGTCGACGCGCCCAGGTGGGGCGTGATGATGCAGTTGGCCTGGCCCAGGAGGATGTTCTGGTACTGCTGGTCACCGGGCTTCTTGTCATAGCTGGGCTCCTGGTCCAGGACATCGATGGCGGCGCCGGCGACATGACCGGATTTCAAGGCCTCGCAGAGGGCCTCTTCGTTGACCAGTCCGCCGCGCGCTGCGTTGACGATCCGGACGCCCGGCTTGCAGCGGGCCAACCGCTGCGCATCCAGCATGTTGTAGGTTTCCTTGGTCTTGGGGGTGTGCAGGGTGATCAGGTCCGCCTGGCGCAAAAGATCGTCCAGGACGTCACAGCGCGTCACGCCCAGCTTGTCGAAGCGCTCGGCTGGAATATAGGGGTCGTAGGCGACCACCGTCATGCCGATGCCCTTGAGCTTGCGGGCCACGATCGAGCCGATCCGGCCCATCCCGATGACGCCGGCGACCTTGCCTTCCAGTTCGTGGCCAATCAGGCGGCCGCGCCGGAAATCGTCCTGGTGCGCGGCGGCGTTGGCCGCGCAGATGTTGCGGAAAACGGCAAAGGCCAATCCGACGGCCAGTTCGCCCGCTGCCATGATGTTGGCTTCCGGCGTGTTGACCACGATGATGCCTTTCTCCGTGCAGGCAGGAACATCGATGTTGTCTGTGCCGTTGCCCGCCCGCCCGACGACTTTAAGCTGCGCGGCCTGCGCGAGCAGGCTGCGGTTGACTTGCGTGACGCTGCGGACGATGAGCGCGTCATATGCATCGACTGCCTGCTCAATTTCTGTCTGGCTCAGGCCAAGCTTCTCGTCGACCGCAAACCCCTGCTCACGCAGGTAGGCGACCGAATCCGCGGCTATTTTTTCTGTAATCAGGATTCTCATGCCCCAATTCCCCCTTTATATCTGGCCTTGCGGCTCTAGCGTCTCATGCTATACAGAATCCTATCATAACGTCATCCCGGCTTTCGTGCAAGCCGTTGCAGCCCAGGGTGCAAATCTTAACTGCCGGCTCAGCCGGCAGTTTGGTCCGCCCCTATAAGGGGCTTTTACCGGCTGGACCTTCGTCCACGCGAATTTCTACCACGCGCACCCATTACCTCAGCTACTGCTAAAGCAGTCTATTTTT
>JAAZFW010000132.1 GCA_012511525.1 Clostridiaceae bacterium | reverse complement strand
CGGCATGATTCGGCGCAAAACGGCATCGGCGCCCCCTCTCAGGGCACCGACCGGCATTGCCGGTCTGGGTGAACCGGCCCGACCGGCTTACACAGGCCTTGCCGGCACGTTGCTTCTGGTGCACACCCTGCTTAATCTTGCGTTCATCATCCTGCGCCGCTCCTGGCCGGTGCTGGCCACGTACCTTGACGGATCGAGCCTGAAGGTCTATACGTTCAGTGTCCTTTTGATGCAGGGGGTTCTGATTTTCCTGCCGGCTGTCCTGGTCATTGCGCTGCGCCGTCCGCCGACGACTGAACTGGTCGGCGAGCGTGCCCGCCCGGGCAGCTTATTCCTGTCCTTTGCTGCCGGCATCCCGGCTGCCGTCGTCTTCCACGGCCTCAACAACCTGCTGCTCTATGCGCTGGCCAGAAACGGCGTCGACCTCTCACAGTCCGGACTGTCCAGTGCGCTAACCTTGCCGGACCTGCTGGCCGGGCCCTGGCAAATGATCGTTCTGGTTTTGCTGCTGAGCGCTGCTTTGCCATCTCTGGTTGAGGAATTTTTCTTCCGCGGGGTCATCTTATCTTCGCTCCAGTCCGGGGGGGCCGTTCTGTCCGCCATGACATGGCAGGCTCTGGCGTTCGCCCTGTTCCATGAGAATGTCTTTTTCCTGCTGCCGCCTTTCCTGGCCGGTCTCCTGCTGGCGCACATCCGCCATCGCTGCGGCCGGCTGTGGCCGGCCATGGTCACCCACTTTTCGCTCAATCTCACGCTTTTCGCCCTGCCTTCGCTGCTTCCCGGACTGAGCCAGCAAGTGATGGCCGTTCATACGCGCCAGGCCAGTTCCCTGCTCTATGCCTCCCTGATCGCGGCCTGCATCGCCGCGGCCGCCCTGGTGCCCATTTTGATTTTGACCTTCGGGCTCAAGCCGGAAACACCGCGGCCGGCCAAACGCCTGACGGTCTTCCCGGGCGACTGGAAGTTTGCCTTGGCAATCCTCCTGCAGATTGTTACAATAATCCTGATACGACGTGCGTGACATTTTACGCGGAGGAGAAGCATGGGCCAACCTGACCGGATGATGCATGACAAGGCGACCATCCTGGCGATCATCAAGTACTTCTTGATCACCGCCGTTGTCCTGTTGCTGATCTACCTGGGCTTTCGCATCTTTGCCATCCTGCTCCCCTTCGTTTTCGGCTTCATCCTGGCCCGGCTGGCCATCGCGATTGTCACCTCCGCCAAGAACCTGGTCTATGACCTCGGCGAGGGCCGGAAAAAGCGACGGGCCAAACGCGAACTGCCCCAAACCGCTGAGACATCATCTGCAGCGCAAACCGGCCGCCGCAAGCTGGGCCGCTATCCCCAGGGCCTGGCCCGCTCACGCGGCGAAAAGCGCCTGATCATTTTCGTTTACATCCTCCTGATCATCCTGATCATCGGGCTTTTCGTCGGCATTATCCTGGCCGTCATCAGCCAGCTGCGTTCCCTGGCCGCCTACCTGCCCGTCATCTTCAACGACATGGACATCTTCCGGCGCGTCATCGACTACCTGGAGAGCCTGTCAGAAAAGCTGGGCGGCCTGATCCAGCCGCAGCAGCTCGAAATGCTGGAAAACGAACTGGTCCGGCTGCAGCAGAACCTGCTGCAGAAAGTTCCTGAAATCGTGGCCGCCATCCTGAACGGGATCGCCGGCTTCGCCGCCAATTTGCCCCTGATCCTCTTCGCGGTCGTCGTCGCGATCATGTCCGGGTACTACTTCATCGCCGACAGCCGCAGCATGTACGTCTTCCTGCGCCGCAACGTGATCAGCAAGCAGTTCCGCGAAACGACTGTCCGCCTGATCAACACGCTGTTCTCGACCTTGTTTCGCGTCATCGGCGGCTATTTGCTGCTCCTGATCGTCACCTTCATCATGGCTCTGGTCGGATTGCTGATCATTCAGATGCCCTACGCGGTGATCATCGCCCTGGTCGCTTCGATCGTCGATTTCCTGCCGGTGCTCGGTTTAGGCGCGACGCTGGTCCCGGTCGCCCTCTACCTGTTCCTGCAAGGCCAGCTGCTCAGCGGTCTGGGCGCCTTGATCCTCCTGGGTGTCATGACCCTGGTGCGCCGTGTCATCGAGCCGCCGATCCTGGGTAATGCCATGCGCTTGCATCCCATGGCGACACTGGCTTCCATGATCATCGGCATCGCTGTTTACGGGGTCGCCGGCATCCTTTTCGGTCCGATCATTATGGTCATCGGCAAGGAAGTGCTGACGCTTTACGGCATCGACACGAAGCTGCGCGCCTTTTTGGGTGACCTGCTCAACCGCATCAGCACCTGACGTTCCCTAACGGTCCCGGTGGGGCAGGTCCTTGTCGCCGATCCGGCGGATAAAAGAATCCGGTGCGACGGGTTCGTCGCAGGGCAGATAGAAAAGCATGCGCGGATGCGGCGTGCTCTGGATCGGTTTTCGCTCCAGATCCAGCAGTTGGTCCGCGTTTATCGTCATGTCGCGTCCCCTGGGCTGGATGAGCTCCAGCTGATCGCCGGTCTGTATTTTATTGCGCTGTTCGACCAGCAGCAGGCGGCTGTCGGGCAGGAAGGCTTTGACGACGCCGACGACAGCCGCTTCCCGGCAGTCGATCCGGCTTGTCGAAAGCTTGGCGTCTTCCTGCGGCCTTACATAGAAAAAGCCGGTGTCGAACGGCCGGTGGACCGTCTTGTTCAGGTCAGACAACCATTTGGGGCGGCACGACCATCCGGCCGGGTCGGCGAGATAGGCGTCGAGGGCTTCTCGATAGGCTTTGACGACGGTCGCCACGTAAAAACTGCTCTTGACGCGGCCCTCGATTTTAAGGCTGCTCACGCCTGCGCTGGCCAGATCCGGCAGATGTTCGATCATGCACAGGTCACGGCTGTTCAGCAGGTAGCTGCCGCGCCGGTCCTGCTCGAGGAGCACCGACCGCCCGGGGTTTTCCGGATCAACCAGCATATAGGGCCAGCGGCACGGCTGGGCACAGCGGCCCCGGTTGGCATCGCGGCCGGTCAGGTAACTGGATAAGAGGCAGCGGCCCGAATAGGCCAGGCACATGGCCCCGTGCACGAAGACCTCAAGCTCGAGCTCCGGCCCTGTGTCGGCACAAATCTGGCCGATCTCCGCCATGGTCAGTTCGCGCGCCAGCACGATGCGCCGGGCGCCCTGCCGGTGCCAGAAACGGCAGGCTTCGCCGTTGGTGACACTGGCCTGGGTGCTGATGTGAAGGTCCATGTCGGGTGCCAGGCGGCGCAGCAAGCTGAAGATGCCCGGGTCGGAGACGATGCAGGCGTCAGGACCTGCCGCCAGCAGGCGGTCCAGCTGTTCTTTCAGGTGGCCGATGTCCTCTGGATGGGCCAGGATGTTCAGCGCCAGGTAGACGCGAACGCCGCGTTCATGAGCATAAGCGACAGCTTCCCCCAATTCTTCGGGTGTAAAATTGGCGCTCGCCGCCCGCAGGCCGAAATCGCCGGTCGACAAATAGACCGCATCCGCGCCATAGCGGATCGCCGTGCGCATTTTTTCCATGTCGCCGGCAGGGGCCAGCAGCTCCAGGCGTCTTGCGGCCAGGTCAGTCATCCCGGTCATCGACGGTCGTTTCGGTCTGGCCCTGCTCGATCAGTTTCTTATATTTGGCGACGTTGCGCTCGTGTTCCTCGTGGGTGCGGGCAAACACATGAAACCCGTCTCCCTTGGCGACAAAGTAAAGGTTCTTATGCGATTCGGGCCAAAGAGCCGCCAGGATGGCAAACTCGCCCGGCGAGCAGATCGGTCCGGGCGGCAGGCCTTTATACATGTAGGTGTTGTAGGGACTGTCGTATGTATACAGGTCCTCGGTTTCCAGCCAAAGCTTGACATCCTCACCGGCTTCCTTGCGCAGGTAGTTGACCGTCGGGTCGGCGCCGAACAGCATGTCGCGCTCGAGGCGGTTGAAGTAAACGCCCGAAACCGTCCGCATCTCTTCGACTTTCTGGCATTCCATCTGGATGATCGAAGCCATCGTGATCACTTCGTCCATGCTCATGCCGATATGCTCGGCCCGCTCGAAGTACTCCTCCTTGAGGTAGCGCTCCGTGTTGTTGAGGAAGGTGCGCAGGATGGTCTCCTCGTCGGTGTTGACGTCGAAAGCGTAGGTGTCTGGGAAAAGATACCCCTGCAACGTCCAGTCCCGCCCTTCCTTTTTGCTGATCTGGGTGATGAAGTCATAGTCGAGGAAGATCTGAGGGTTGCGGACCATGCCGTCCAGCACCTGCTCGTCAAAACGCACGCCCGCCGTGCGCAGCCGGTCCTTGACTTCGCTGTAGGTCAGCCCTTCCGGGAATGTGACCCGGACCGCGTGCGGGTTCTGGCAGAGGATATACATGATCTCATCGTAGCCCATGCCGGGCAGGACAAAATGGGTTCCGGCCATGTAAGCACCGTCGAAGCCGTTGAACTTGGACAGGATCGTGAACATGAACACGTTCTTGATGATGCCCTTGTCGGACAGGATCTCCGCAATCTGCTGCGTGTCGGACGCCCGCGGGATGATGATCTCGACCGCGTCCGGCGTATCCTTGTTGATCGCCGCGGCACCGTCTGACCCAAAAAGCTTCTCCAATTGCTCGAAGCGGCTGTTTTGGGAGAGGACATAATTGAGGCCAAAGTAAAAACCGGCGGCCGTGACGCTGACCAGCAGGAACACGATGACGATGACGCTTAATGTGCGGGTGATTTTTTTCGACACCATACTGGTCTCCTCGAGGCTATGCGGCGCTGCTAACTTTCGTTTTTCCTGGCGCGCTGCTTGGCGCGCTGTTCTGAGTCGAGAATCCGCTTGCGCAGCCGGATCGACTTCGGGGTGACCTCGATCAGTTCGTCGTCGGCGACAAACTCAAGGCACTGCTCCAGGCT
>JAAZFW010000131.1 GCA_012511525.1 Clostridiaceae bacterium | reverse complement strand
GACATGATCCCGGCTTTCGCCGGAGCGATCGGGAAGGTCTCGCTGGTCGCGGCATTCGCCGTCGCCTGGGAACAAGCCTATGCGATTCGCTATCCAGGCTTTGTTGCAGAGAATATCCGGCTTGAAATGGTTGTCGCCAGCCTGATACTTTTAATTTCCAGCGCCTGCCTGCTGCCGCGCGCCGCACCGCCAGGCACATTGACCCCGTTGATTCCGATGGTGCCGTTGATGGCAGCTGCCGGCGTCCACCCATTGACGCTGGGTCTGATGATCGGGCTGTTCGGATTGCTTCTTGCCGTGACCCGGACATTGCCCAGGATCGTAGCGTTGAACACCGCGGGCACGCGCGGCGGCATCCTGATGCTGTTCGGGCTGCTTGGACTAAACGATTCGACCGTCAAGCTTTTTGCCTGGAGCGAACCGGTCGGCTGGCTTTTGCCGGTTGCGCTGCTGTCTTCAGGCCTGGCCGGATATCTCTTGCTGACCCATTGGCGGAAAGCCTACCTGACGGTACCGGTCTGCCTGGTGGTCGCGCTGGCTGTTTCAGCTGCATTCGGCCGTGTGCCGCAATTGAGCACATCTCCGGGACTGCCCATGCTGGACTTCAGCTGGTGGTCGGTGCGCTGGCAGCTGCCGGTTTCGTTCGGCGTGCAGCCTTTTCTGGCCGCGTTGCCGTTTGCCGCCCTGGCTGTCGTCATGTGGCCGCTGGACGCGACCGCGATCATGACCATGCACGAGCAGCAGTACAAACCCTACGAGCAAAAGGCGGTTTTCGATCTTAACCAGACATTCCTGGTGGTCAGCCTTCGCCAGCTGATCGGCGTCGTCCTGGGCGGGGCGCAGGTGGCTGCTGTCTGGCGCAGCTTCCTGATTCCACTCGGCGTTGTCCGGCGGCCGATCCCAGGTGCGGCGCTCCTGCTGGCGCTGTTCAGCCTCAGCTTTGCTTTTGCCGGGTACCCGATCGACATTGCCATGTATGCGCCGATCCTGCACCTGGTCCTGGTCTTTGGCGTCTATGTACCGATGCTGCTATCCGGCGTCAAGGCGATCAGGCACAAGTCTGACTGGCTGGTCGCGGCGCTGGTTCTGACCGTCGGGATCGCACTGCATCCGCTGGCCGGCTGGCTGTTGGGGATCGCGTCCGGCCAGTGGGTCAGGCTGAAGACGAGGCGCCGCCGCTGATTTTCATCTGCAAAACCATGTGTTATGATACGGTCAGACACAAAATGCCGTGACACAAAGAAAACAGCAGCCGTTCCGGTTATAAGCGAGCATAAAGGAGGTAGACCATGTTTTGTCCTAACTGTGGTGCCAAAAATGCCGACCAGGCCAGGTTCTGCGGCGGTTGCGGCCGCCCGCTTCAGGCCGCATCTTCCCCGCCCGTGCAGGCCGCGCCTCCCGCGCAGCCCATGCCCGCCCAGCCGGTTTATGGCGGCGGACCGGCCAAGCCGCTCACGTACAAGATTTTCGGCGACAATCTGCCGGCGGTATCGATCCGCCTCGACGCGGGGGAGAGCATCTACACCCAGTCCGGCGGCATGACCTGGATGGATGCGGGCATCGTGATGGAAACCAACATGAAGGGCGGCCTGATGAAGGGCCTGGGCCGCATGTTCTCCGGCGATTCGCTGTTTATCGCCACCTATACCGCCAGCCGGCCGAACCAGGAAATTGTCCTGGCCAGCAGTTTCCCGGGCAACATCGCGGCCATCGATGTCAGCCGCATCCCCGTCATCGCCCAGAAATCGGCTTTCCTCTGCGCCCAGCCCTCGGTCAGCCTGAGCGCGCACATTGTGCGCGGCCTGTCCGGAGGCCTGTTTGGCGGCGAAGGTTTCGTGCTGCAGCGCCTGTCGGGCATCGGGATGGCGTTTATCGAGATCGACGGCAGCCTGGTCGAACGCGTCCTGGCGCCGGGTGAGACGATCAAGGTCGACACCGGCAACGTGGCGGCCTACGAGGAGTCGGTGCAGTACCAGGCTGAGATGGTCAAGGGCTTCAAGAACATCCTGTTCGGCGGTGAGGGATTGTTCTTGACGACGCTGATCGGTCCCGGCCGCGTCTGGCTGCAAACCATGACCCTGCCTGGCTTTGCCCGCCAGCTGCTGCCGTTCCTGCCCAAATCCGGTTCAAACTAATAATCAAGACGGGAGCTTCCTATGCTGAAACCAACTTATGATGTCATCGTCTGCGGCGGGGGGACCGCCGGGATCGCGGCCGCCTTGTCCGCGGCCCGCGCCGGCGCCAGCACCTTGCTGCTGGAACGCGAGTACGCCCTCGGCGGCCTGGCCACGCTGGGCTTGATCGTGATCTATCTGCCGCTTTGCGACGGCGAAGGGGTCCAGATGTCCGGCGGCCTGGCTGAGGAGCTGCTTAAACTATCTGTCCGCAACGGGCCCGGCGACATTCCGGCTGTTTGGCTGGATCCGGACAGCCGGCGCGAGGATCGGGCAGAGGGCCCGCGCTACCAGGTGCAGTACCAGGCCGCGCCGTTCATGCTCTCCGCCGAGGAGGCGCTGCTCGAGGCCGGTGTCGACCTGCTCTACAGCGCCCAGGTTTCAGGGGCGCGGCTGGCAGGGGACCGGATTGAGGCGGTTGTCATCGAGACCAAGCAGGGCAAACGGGTGTTGCCGGGGCGTGCCTTTGTCGACGCCAGCGGCGATGCCGACCTGCTCTTTTTCGCCGGCGAAAAGACCTTTGACGACCCGACCAACCGGCGGACAGGCTGGTATTTCAGCTACAACGGCCGCGATGTCCGCCTGCACCAGCAAACCGATCCGATCTATTCGGAGATCCCGGCCGGAAGCCGGCT
>JAAZFW010000130.1 GCA_012511525.1 Clostridiaceae bacterium | reverse complement strand
CAGTCGCCCTGGTCTCATTGGACGTGCTCTACGCCGACCGCGCCTTTGCCGATGAGGTTCGCGCGGCCCTGAGGACACAGTGCGGCCTGAACCGGGTGATTCTCAGCTACACGCACACCCACGGCGCCGTCACCCTGCACGGATCGACGCCCAGCACCGGTGACAATGACGGCTTTCCCTGGAACAGCCAGGCTGCAATCGCCTTTTCCCAACGGGTTGGCCAGGCTCTTATGGACATGGCGCAGGAAGCCCTGGCCGGGCTTGCCGACGGCCGGGTCGCCCTTTGCCGCGGCCAGTCGCGCTTTGGCGTCAGCCGGCGCTATCCCCTGCCGGAAGGAACGGTTGCCTGGCGTCCCTACGACAGCATCGACGCCATCGATCCCGACCTGGTCCTTGTGACATGCACCGACAGCCACGGTCAGCTCAAGGGCCTGGTCTACCACTATGCCTGTCATCCAACCACGCTGGGAGCCGATAATATCCAGATTACGGCGGAATACCCCGGCGCGGTGCGCCGCCTGCTTGAAGCCGAATATCCTGGCTTGACCGTCCTGTTTCTCCAGGGCTGCGGCGCGGACATCAAGCCGCGGGCGACGGCCGAGGACGATCACTTCAAAAGCTGTTCGTTCGCGGAGATGGAAGCGGCCGCGGCCGGATTGGCCGGCGAAATCCAGACCCTGCTGCGGGGGAACAACCTTCGTCCGATCGAGCTTGATCTGGCCTTTCACCAGGCCGATCTTTGTCTTTTTGCCGAGACATGGACCCGTGAGCAATGGCAGGCATTGCTGGACGATCCGGCAGAGCCGGACTATATCAAGGATGCCATTCGGCGCTTTGGCACCAGCCCGGAAAATCGCAGCCGCTATCTGCCGTATCAGATGATGGTTCTGCGCCTGGATCGCCAGACATGCCTGGTCGCTCTGGAAAACGAGGTCGTCAGTGCGATCGGGAAGAAAATCAAGCGTCTGTTTGGTCAGGATGTGCTGGTTCTGGGCTATTGCAACAGCTGTGTGGGCTACATTCCCAGCCGGCAGGCGCTGCGCGAGGGCGGCTATGAGGCCGATTCCTTCAAGCGGCTCAACCTGACCGGTCCCCTGGCTCCGGAAACAGAAGACATCCTGGTCGGCCATGCCGCAAACAGCGTCAGCGACCAGCTCGCCGGTCCGGTGGAAAAGCGCTATTCGGAGGCGTGACCGGATTCCTGCTTGTAAAGTGAATACGAATAGACCGATGGAACCAGAACCAGGACAACGACAACCAGTGCGGTCAGCGCGATGTGGGCCAGGGGCTGCCGCAGCAGAAAACTGCCGGCGATCAGGCCAAGGCCGCCGGCGATCCAAAGATAGCCTGCCAGGCGGTGGACCTTGTTCCAGTTGTCCGCATCGTTCAGCGTCCAGGGGAGCTTGAATCCGATCGTGTAATTTTGCCGGTTCTTGGGCAGGTTGTTGCCGAAGATGACCAGCAGCAGGCCGACCAGCAGGGAACCGAGCAGGACGATCGGCACACGGGCACCCATCGCCATCTGCAGCGTGACCGGAACCAGCACGATCGATGCAGCCGGAATGAGCCAGATGCTGATTTGCCGGATCGCCTGAGACTGGCCTTCCCGCCTGGGGTCATTCAGCAGCCTCATCTTGGAATACAGGTTGATCGCCAGGAACAAGAACGGCAATCCGAAGGCGGCAACCGCCTTATGAGCCCAGTTGTCGGGCACGCCCGCGCTGTTCCAGTGGATCGCGATCCGCTCCGGTAGCGATGTGTAAGCGAGCGCGGAATAGACAAAGGGCAGCAGGCAGATAATGGATGTCACCCATACGATCGTCCGATTGTTCTTATTCATTGATGCTTCCTCCGTTATCCTGGCTGAACTGGGACAGCCAGAGCATGATCTCCTCAAGAACGGACACGTTCAGCTCGTAGTAGATCTGGTTCTTGACCCGTGTTTCAAACACGAGCTTGGCCTTTTTTAGCTGGGCCAGGTGATACGATATCGTCGCCTGGGTCATGTCAAAGCGCTGCGCGATATCGCCTGCGGCCATGCGCCCGGCTTTCAGCATCAGGAGAATGTCCCGGCGAACCGGGCTGGACAGGGCGT
>JAAZFW010000016.1 GCA_012511525.1 Clostridiaceae bacterium | reverse complement strand
TGCTGGATACGGTCTACGAGGCCCATTACCAGCGTTACAAGGACGACTTCGGCCGAACCTTCGCCGGCTTCTTCTCGGACGAACCCGAATTCGGCAATGTCCCCGGCTACGATTTCACTGAAACGCTCGGCTTGCCCAACCGGCGCCTGCCCTGGTCGGCGGAGCTGGAGACGCGTCTCAGGGAGCGCTGGCAGGAACGCTTTGCCGCCAACCTGCCGGCGCTCTGGCATGACGGCGGGCAGAGAACCGGCGCGATCCGTTTCCAGTACATGGACGAGGTCACCCGACTGGTGTCCTCCTGCTTCAGCGAGCAGCTGGGCCGCTGGTGCGAAGACCGTGGGGTCGAATACATCGGGCACCTGATCGAGGACGACAACGCGCACGGCCGGCTGGGCTGCAGCCTCGGCCACTATTTCCGCGGCCTGTCCGGCCAGCACATGGCCGGGATTGACGTCGTGCTGCTCCAGATCATGCCGGGTTATGACCAGGTCATCCACCAGTGGATTGCCTCGGACCGCGACGGCGAGTTTTTCCATTACGCACTGGCCAAGCTGGGCGCCTCGCACGCCCACATCGACCCGCGCAAGCAGGGCCGGGCGATGTGCGAGATCTTCGGGGCCTACGGCTGGGCTGAGGACATCGCCCTGGAGAAGTTTCTGCTCGACCACATGCTGGTGCGCGGGATCAATTATTTCGTGCCGCACGCCTTCAGCCCCAAGGCCTTTCCGGATCCGGACTGCCCGCCCCATTTCTATGCTCATAACAAGAACCCGCAGTACCGCTATTTCGTGCCCCTGATGCACTACGCCAACCGCCTGTCCCACCTGCTCAGCGGCGGCCGCCACCTGGCCCAGGCCGCGGTGGTCTACCACGGCGAGGCGGAATGGGCCGGCGAGGCCATGCTGACCCAAAAGCCGGTCAAAATGCTGCTGCAGCACCAGATCGACTGCGACATCCTGCCGCTGGACAGCCTGCCTGAACTCCGGCCCTCCGGCCATCCGGGCTGGTTCCGGCTCAACCAGGAGACCTATGGCGCCCTGATCGTGCCGTATACCCAGCGCCTGCCCCGGGCGGCGCTGGAGCGATTGCTCGAACTGCACGGCCAGGGCCAGGCGGTGCTGCTGGTCGACGCGGCGCCGGAAGCGGTCAGCGACGCGGATCCCGGCGATGACGACACGGCGCTGCTCGACAATGTCCGCCAGCTGCCCTGCGTTACGCTGCAGGCTTTGCCCGGGATCCTGGCCCGGAAGAAACTGGCGCCGGTCACGCTGGCCGAACCAAACACCTGGCTGCGTGTCTTTGCCTACAGGCAACAAGACGCGCTGCACCTGATGGTCATGAACGAGCATCCTGCCAAGCGGCTGGATCAGGAGCTGCGGCTCGATTTCGACGCCCTGGCGCCCGACCTGGACCCGACCGGCTGGGACATCGTCCTGTGCTATGACGGCATGGCCAACCGCCTGCACGCGACCGATGCGGCCATCCAGCCGGACGGCACCGTCCGGATCGCGCTGCACCTCGAACCCGGCCAGAGCCGCTTTTATGTCATCCAGAACAAGCAAGGCGCAGCTGAGGCCATCCCAACGGCCGACGAACGGCTGCACCGCCAGCTGGCCGCCCGGGACAACGGATTATCCCTGCTCGATGGCGCCGTCTGGACACTGGCCAAGGTTAAAAATGAACACGATCCGGCCTTCGAACCGGTCAAGACCCTGGCACAGGGCGACTGGCCCAACCTCAACGGTGCCGATCTGCTGCCCCGTTTCAGCGGCATTTTCCGCTACGAGACGAAATTCGGCCTGGCGGAGCCGTTACCGGCTGGCCAGTCGCTGTTTCTGCTCCTGGACATGGCCAAGGACGGCGCCGAAGTGTTTCTGAACGGCCGGTCCTGCGGCATACAGATCGCCTCACCATACTTGTTTGATGTGACGGAACTGCTGCGCCAGGGCACGAACACCCTGGCGATCGAGATCGCCAACACCCTGGCCTGGGAACTGCAGGACGGCCAGAGCACGCACATGCTCTGGAAGCCGACCGGCTTGCGTGCGCAGCCCCGCTTCCTGCTCGCCTGACCCAATCGACCTAAAACAATTGGCGGTCTGCTCCCACGGGCAGGCCGCCTTTTTAATCAAATAGCCCGCTGCGTTGTAAAACGAAATGCAACGAAAGGCAAAAAAGCGTTGCATTTTGCAACGATAGATGCAACGAAAGGTCTATCGTTGCATTTAGACGATGTTTGGGATAAGATGATCATGTCATCGGAAGGAGGCACGCCTGTGGAAACAAAAGAGAGCTATAATCTGGAGTTCAAAGAATCTGTCACAAAAACCTTTCTAAAGACGGTTTGTGCTTATGCCAATTATAACGATGGCACGATCCTATTCGGTGTTGATGATAACGGAAATGTGGTAGGTGTAAAAAATGCTCAGGAAGAGGCCTCGCGCATTGAGAACATGATCAACGATTCCCTGGCTCCTGTTCCTGATTTTAAAATCCAGGTTAAAGAGAAGGAAGGCGCGCAAGTCATTCATGTAACGGTCAAAAAAGGAAAAGACACGCCCTACGCATACCAGGGGAAGATATACCGGAGAGCGGATACCTCTACTGTGGAAGTTGACCGCTTTGAGCTCAGACGATTGGCGTTGGAAGGCATCAATATCGATTACGAGAGCAGGAAAGCGTCTTCGCAGAACTTAAGCTTCAATGTGCTGGAATCCTGGCTAAAAGAAGCGGCGGGGATAAAAAAGATCAGCCTGGATATACTCAAGACATTGAACCTGTTCCATAAAGACGGCTATTTTACGATTGCAGGTGAATTGCTGGCAGATAAAAATGAAAGGGTGTTTTCCGGTATTGACATCGTTAAATTTGGTCAAGACATTAACAAGATCCTCTATAGGGAAACCATAAGCAAGGCATCTTTGCTGACGCAATACCAAAGAGCGCTTGAGATTTTTGAGCAATACTATCTATACGAAGAAATACAGGGGTATGAGAGGATCCAAAAGGAATTAATTCCCAAAGAGGCTTTCCGAGAAGCTTTGGCCAATGCGATGGCCCACAGAGTATGGGACATCAACTCCTATATACAAATCGCCATGTTTGAGGACAGGATAGAGATTAATTCGCCAGGTGGTTTGCCAGATGGGATAACGGAGGCCGAATACTTGCTTGGGAATATTTCAGTGCTCAGAAATCCGATCATTGCTGGCATTTTCAATCGGTTGCACATCATAGAAAAGTTCGGAACAGGCATTGCCCGAATCAATAAGGAATACCGGTCGTGCATGGCAAAGCCCGCTTTTCATATAAGCGAAAACAGAATCAGGATTGTCTTGCCGGTTATGGAGATGGATAAACTGGAGCTTTCTGACGACGAGCAGTTGGTTTATAGCCTGTTTAAAGAAGGGCCGGAACGGTCAAGAAGAGATATTGATACAGCAACAGGCTTTGACAAGGCAAAAACAATTCGGATCCTAAACAATCTGGTTCGGAAAAATATCCTACGAAAAGAAGGCGGAGGTATTGCCGTAACCTATAAATTGCGGTAAATGCTGCTAACGAAAGCGCCGTTGATCCTGACGCGTAAACGGCGGGTTTTCTTTAAGTGACAGAATCATACCGAATTCGGGCCAGGATGTACCATGCAATCCCGTGACCGGGCACCTATAATGGAATCATCGCAAGAACACGGGAGGTGACGGCGATGATGGAACAGGTGCGCGTAACGGTCTGGAACGAAAACGTTCATGACCGGTCCGACGACAAGGTGAAAGAAATATACCCGGAAGGGCTTCATGGCGCGATCGCACAAGCGCTTCGCGCTGATGAAAAGCAGCGCTTCGCAGTTGTCACGGCGACACTGGATCAGCCGGAGCAGGGTTTGCCCGACGACCTGCTGGCCCGAACGGATGTGCTGTTCTGGTGGGGCCACTGCGCGCATAACCAGGTCGAGGACCAACTGGTCGAGCGGATCTATAACCGTGTCATGGACGGGATGGGTCTGGTTGTGCTGCATTCAGGCCATTATTCGAAAATATTCCGCAAGCTGATGGGAACCGGGTGCCGCTCCAGGTGGCGCGAAAGCGACGATCGCGAACGCCTGTTTGTCGTGGAACCGGGTCATCCGCTGGCCAGCGGTCTGCCTGAATATTTCGAACTGCCCGGTGAAGAGACCTATGGCGAGCGCTTCAACATCCCGACACCGGATGTCCTGGCCCTGATCAGCTGGTTCTCGGGCGGCGAAGTCTGCCGCAGCGGCTGCGGCTGGCACCGAGGCGACGGCAAGGTCTTCTATTTCCGTCCCGGCCACGAAACCTACCCAACCTATTACAATCCACACGTCTGCCAGGTGCTGCGCAACGCGGCGGCCTGGACGGCCCCCAGCGGCGGACCCAAACCCGTATACGGAAAATCTGCTGCGCTGGAAAACCGGTAAGGGGAAAGGAAGATTTGCTATGAAAACAATCCGGGTTGGACTCGTCGGCTGCGGCGGTATCGCCAATGGTGCCCACCTGCCGCCGCTGGCCAAAATCGAGGGCGTGACCATCGCCGCCCTTTGTGACATCGATGCGGAGCACCTGGCTAGAACCGGGGACAAGTACAATGTGCCCCAAGACCGGCGTTTTGCCGATTACCGCGACCTTATCGCCTGCGCTGATGTCGATGCCGTCGATATCTGCACGCCCAACAACAGCCATTGCCCGGTGGCCATGGCCGCCGTCGCGGCTGGCAAGCCCTTTTGCGTGGAAAAACCCGTCGGCATCGGCACCGGCGAGGTGGAACAGCTTGTAGCGGCCACAGAAGCCACCGGCATCCCGGCCATGGTCTGCTTTTCCTACCGCTTCATGCCGGCCGTCCGCTACGCCCATGACCTGATGCAACAGCAATCGATCGGCGACGTGATCAGTGTCTATGCCCAGTATCTCAAAGCCAGCGCCTTCATGAAAGGCCGTCGCCTGGACTGGCGCTTTGTCAGTGAGATTGCCCGTTACGGGGTTTCCGGGGATCTCGCGGTGCATATCATCGACATGATCGCCCACTTGGTTGGCGACTTTACGGCGGTCACGGCCCAGACCGGCATCGCGGTCAAGCAGCGGCTGCGTTTGGACCGGGACGAGTATGCCCCGGTCGACACGGACGATTACTGCAACTTTCTCGCTGAACTGGACAACGGCGCGTCGGCGACCTTCGGGGTCAGCCGGAGCGCGATCGGCAACAAGAACCATATCAGCATCGACATCTACGGCAGCAAGGGCGCCATCACATTCGACCTGAACAAGCCCTCTGAAATCCAGATCTGTTCCGACGACGGCCGCGGTTTGGATCTGCCGATGGAAACCATCCAGGTGCCGGAGCGCTATAAAGCGTCGCAGATGCAGACCTGGATTGATGTCCTGCGCGGTCGGGCGCCATCGTTCGCGCCCACGCTGCGCGACGGCCTGAAGTGCCAGAAGATCCTGGACGCCCTGCTGGCATCCGTGGAAAACCGGCGCTGGATGGCGCTATAGGGTCCCTGCTGTTTCCCTGGGCGAATGCCCTTTGAATTTCCGGTAGACCTTGCACAAGTGCGAGGCATCGGTAAAGCCAAGGGCCATTGCGGCGCGCTCAACGGTGTACAGGCCTGTTTCCAACAGTTCGTCAGCCTTGTTGACCCGCAGCTGGTTGCGGTACTGGTGCGGCGGCAGCTTGGCATACTGCTTGAAACGCCTGCGGAAAACGGATTCGCTCACGTGGCACAGTTGGGCCAGATCGGCGACCGGGATGTTATCCTGAAGCCTTTGTTCCATGATCTGGATCGCCGGATAAATCTCTGCAAAGGCATGCTGGCTGAACGAAGACGCGCGCACTGACGCGATCAGGTCGCTAAGCAGGCTGAACACGCACGCCTTGGCCCGCGTCCGCCCACCCACGCCCTGCAGAACGGCTGCCAGCGTCTTTTCGAACAGCAGCCGGAAGTGATCGTTCTGGTCATGGGCGATCACGAAAGGGCGGCTGCCCAGACGTAAGGCTTGTTGCTTTTCATCTGCCAGAATGAACTTGATGCAGATCCCGGATCCTGTCTGGCCTGGCTGGCAGCGGCAGACCGTCAGGTAGCGGCTGCCTGCGGGCAGAAAGAGGATGTCGCCGCTTTCGACCCAGAATGGTGACGCGTCGTCGACGACCGTATACTTGCGGCGCCCGTCCAGCATATAGAACAGCATGTCTTCCGTTCGTCCCTGGCTCAGGTAGTTGTCCGTGCTGTTGTCAAACCAGAGCGGTTTGAGCGCGCTGAGGGCGTTGATGTTGCATGGCGCGGCGTCGAGCTGGATGAAAGCGTCATTTCCGGAATCTAGCTGATGCATAGGGACAACACCTCATCACCGGCAGCTGTGAAGGCTTCCTGCAGATAAGGGTATTGTACCATGTCAGCGTGCAGCGGCTGTCAGGCCATCAGCAGCGGAGCAGCAAGACCCAGTCTTCCCCATCGGGCGCGGTGAACGAGGCGGTACCCGCTGCAACGGAACCGGTTTCCCGGATTTTGCCGCTGGACGGACAAAACCAGGTGTATTCCGATTGGGGAACAGACAGGCTGACCTGGCCGCCGTGTACGAAATAAAGCAGGTAGACCTCGTCGCGGGCCGCCAGGCAGTAGACCATGCTGCCGGAGGAGTCCAGCAACTCGTCCGCGGGGCGCATGCGCCAGAAGGGGATGTCCTGGCCGAGGATGAAATCGGCCATGCGCTTGAGATCGGCATAGATCGGCGGATCGCCGGCGACATTGAACTTCTCGCTTTCCAGCAGCTTGCCATCGACCACCGGCGCGAAATGCCGGTCCGCGCGGCCCATCATGCAGCCGCTGACAAAGCCGATCCAGTACAGGCGGCGCTCCAGATCGTAATGTCCGCCCGTCCCGGCTGTCATTTCCCCGATCACCACCGGCCGTCCATAACGCCAGAAATGTTCTCCGAAGTCGTTCATGGCCTGGTAATAGGCGTCCGGATCGTTTTTGCGGTAGTCGCGCGGGTCCTGGGTCACGATCACATTGTTGTAGGTCGTCGTGACCATCAGGGGCTGTTTGCCGGCGTCGCCGTAGGTGCGCAGCCGCCCGTAGGGGTCCGTGCGCCCGATGAAATCGCCCCAGTGGTTGTACCAGGCCGCAGCCTTTTCGGCCGGGAACAGGGCATGGGGCAACAGCTCGTGCGGCAGCCGGATCAGGTTGCCGTTTTCGGACCCGATTGACCAGAGCACGTTCCAGTAGGGCGCCAGGCG
>JAAZFW010000015.1 GCA_012511525.1 Clostridiaceae bacterium | reverse complement strand
GGGCTGCTTGAGCTAACGCGCAGCGGCGCCAGTCTGGTCGACATGATGGCAGACTACTTCGATCCCTCTCCTGACGAGCTGTCCATGGATCCCGGGGCGATTCAAAAACAAAAGGACCTGATCGGGCAGATCCACGCATGCGGAGGGAAGGTGCTCATGTCCTCCCATACCGGCCGTTTCTTGCCGGCGGAGCGGGTGCTGGAGATAGCCCGGGCGCAGCAGGACCGGGGGACGGATTACGTCAAGATCGTCACGGGGGCGCAAACGGTCGAGGAAGAGGTGGAAAACCTGCGGATCACCCACCTGCTTTGCGAACACCTGGCCGTTCCGTTCTTGTTCCTGTCGGGGGGCCGCTGCCAGCTGCACCGGCGGATCGGGCCGATGCTCGGCTGCTCGATGTACCTGTGCGTCTACGAGCACGATGAACTGTCGACCCGCGCGCAACCTGTCCTGGAGCACATCAAGGCCGTGCGGGAC
This sequence comes from Clostridiaceae bacterium, assembly GCA_012511525.1. Classification (GTDB taxonomy): domain Bacteria; phylum Bacillota; class Clostridia; order Saccharofermentanales; family UBA5734; genus JAAYBY01. Next base: position 4,234 of record JAAZFW010000015.1, on the reverse strand, counting down.
CACTTTGAATTTTTCTGATTGACAGATCCGCCGGCAAGCGGCCGGCGTTCGCTGGAGGTGCTTATGAATTATCCGAAATTTCCCGATCTGGAACGCGGCGTCGCCGGCCTGCGCGAGTTTGTCCGGCTGAAATTCGAGTACGGCAGTTCGCCTGACGCGCTGGACAACGCGCTCAAAACCTGCCGCGAGCAAGTCTGGCAGGCGCTGCGCCAGGTCGAAGCGCTCCCGGAGGACCCGGAGCTGGCGCGTCTGGAGCCGGATGACCTGGAAGGGATCCGCCGGCTGCGCCCCCAGGCCGAACGCGTTTTGTGGCATCACTTTGATAGCGGCCGCTATGAAAAGCGCCTGGCCGGCGCCTTCCTGGGGCGCATGGCCGGCTGCACGCTGGGCGCCCCGGTCGAATTCTGGCCGGTCGAGGAGATGCATGACTGGGCCGGCTGGATCGGCGACGATTTTCCGCCCCGGGACTACTGGTCGGCGGTGCCCAAGCCGTATGTCAAGCGTTACCAGGTCAGCCCCTGCCAGGCCTACACCCGCTCCGGCCTGAACGCGGTTCCTGTCGACGACGATGTGACCTACACGGTGCTCGGCCTGCTGATCGCGGAGCGCTGCGGATTGGATTTCACGGTCGCGGATGTCGGCGATTGCTGGCTGCGCTGGCTGCCCTACGCCTGCACTGCCGAGGATGTCGCGCTGCAAAACCTCAGGGCCGGCATGGCGGCCGAGCGGGCGGCTGAGAAGGACAACCCGTTTGTCCAGTGGATCGGCGCGGACATCCGCTCCGATCCCTGGGGCTACCTGGCGCCGGGCCTGCCAGAAAAGGCGGCGGCCATGGCCTGGCAGGACGCCAGGCTCAGCCACCGGCGCAACGGCGTTTTCGGCGCCATGTTTTTCAGCGCCGCGATCGCGGCCGCCTTTGCCTTGGCTTCGCCGCTCGAGGCGCTGCGCATTGGATTGGGGGAGATTCCTCAGGACTGCCTGCTGGCCCGCGACATCCGCTGGGCCCTGGCCGCCGGACCGTCGCTGACCGGCTATGCCGACGCCCGGGAAGCGATTCGGGAGCGCTTTTGCGACATGAGCGGGGTGCACACCAACCTCAACGCCTGCCTGACCATCTTCGGCCTTCTGATCGGCAAAGACGACTTCACGCGCTGCATCGGGGAAACGGTGGCCATGGGCTATGACAACGACTGCACAGCCGCGACAGTCGGCAGTTTGTTCGGCGCGGCCTACGGCCTGGACAAGATCCCGGAAAGCTGGTATCGTCCCTTTAACAACAAGGTCCTGACCTATTTGAACGGCCATCCGGAGTTGGCGATCGACGATCTTTGCCGTCGCTTTGCCCGGCTGGCCGGCCGGCAGTTCAGCTGACAGCGAGAGGGGAGGCATGCCGGATCGAGCCACTGAGCGTCACCGCCCTGCAACTGGTCACATTTTTCTCCCTGTTCGCCGCCGGCTATCTGCTGCGGCGCAGCGCCCGGCTGCCGGACCAGACCGGCCTGGTCCTGTCCCGGCTCGAGGTGCTGCTGTTTCTGCCCGCGCTGTGTTTCAACACCATGGCCAAAAACTTCCAGGCGCAGGTGTTTCGCGACCAGGGCCCCATGATCCTGACTGGCTTTTTGGTCGTGGCCGTCACCTATGGCGCCGCCCGTCTGCTGGCCGGCCGCTTCACCCGTGACCCGATCACCCGGGATGTCTATGTCTATTCCTTCACGGTGCCCAACCTGGGCTATCTGGGCTATCCGCTGGTCTTGGCGCTGTTTGGCGAAACCACGCTGTTTCGCTACATGGTCTACGCCATCCCGTACCAGCTGTTTATCTACACGGTCGGCATCTACATCCTCAACCCGGCTCGAACCTTCACCTTCAAGTCCATCCTCAATCCCTCGATGGCCGCGCTCTTTGCCGGGATCGTCGTCGGGCTGCTGCGGATCCCGCTGCCGGAGGTCGTAACGGACACCCTCAATCTGGCCGCGCAGTGCATGGCGCCGGTCGCCATGCTGCTGACCGGGTTCGTCCTGGGCGCGTTCACGCCCGGCAAGCTGCTGTCCGGCCTAAAAAGCCATATCGCGGCCTGGATCCGGCTGGCCGTCATCCCCCTGGCGGCACTGGCCGTGTTTCGCCTGGCCGGAGCGGACCCGGAAACGACCCTGTTGGCGGTGCTCCTGCTGGCCATGCCGTTTGGCCTCAACGGCGTCATCTTCCCCCAGGCCCACGGCAAGGACAGCACGGAAGGCGCCCAGATCTGCTTTGTCTCCCACCTCTACAGCCTGATCAGCCTGCCCCTGATGATCGCGCTGCTGCTGGCGGTGCTCGACTGGCCGGGATGACACCGGTTGACAGGGCCGCACGCGGTTTGTCACAATAAGGATATTACTGGAGGGCCGCCATGAGTTTGTATCGCCATATCTTGCTCGATGCCGACGGGACGCTTTTCGATTTCGAACGCGCGGAAGAGGAAGCGCTGCGCCAGACATTGCGGCGGCTGCAGCTGCCGTTTGACCGCGCCATCCGCCTAAGCTACCAGAAGATCAACCAGGAGCTGTGGGAGGCGTTCGAAAAAGGCAAGATCGACAAGGACGCACTCAAGGTCGAACGATTCAGCCGGCTGCTCGGCGAATTGTCGGCTCCGGACGACCCGCAAACCGTCAACCAGATCTACATGACCGAACTGGGCCGCTGCGCTTTCCTGATCGATGGGGCAGAGGCGGTCTGCCGCCGCCTGGCGCCGCGATACCAGTTGTCCCTGATCACCAACGGCATCGCCTCGGTGCAGCACGCGCGCATCGGGTCATCGCCGCTGGCCGAACTGATGAGCGGCATTTTCATCTCCGAGGAGATCGGCTGCCAGAAGCCGCAGGCCGGTTTCTTCGATTATGTGCTGGACGCGCTTGAGATCGAGGACAAACGCACCGCCCTCGTGGTCGGCGACTCGCTGTCGGCCGATATGCTGGGCGGGCAAAATGCAGGCCTGGATACCTGTTGGTATAACCCGGGCCGGAAGGCGGCCGACCCTTCGGTTCCGGCAACTTATGAGATCTGTCGCCTGGAGGACCTGGAGCAGATTCTGGCCTGACTTGATTTTGCGCCGGAAAGCGGCGTGACGTATCGTGATTTATGTAACATGCGCACAGCACCTGAACCGCGATCCTGTTATACTTGACCCAAGTACTACACGAGAAACGTTTGGAGGGAAGAGTAGCGTGACAAAAGTAACGGCAATCGTTGGGGTAAGCGAGGCATTTGCCTTCAAATTGCGAGCCCAGGGCATCACGACGGTGGACGAATATCTCAAGAAGACGGCGACAAAAACAGGCAGGACAGAGCTTGCTGAAAAGACGGGCATTGCGGACGCGTTGATATTGACCTGGGCCAACCATGCCGACCTGTTCCGCATCAAGGGCATCGGCGGCGAGTATGCGGAACTGCTCGAGGTGGTGGGCGTCGATACGGTCCCGGAACTGGCGGGACGCCGTCCGGACAACCTGTTCGTCAAGATGTCCGAGGTCAACAAGGAGAGAAAGCTTGTCCGTCGCCTGCCCACGATCAACCAGCTGATCGAGTGGATTGGACAAGCGAAGGAATTGCCGCGCGTTATGCAATACTGATGCTATGGCCGATGACCATCTGACAGATAAGGCGAATCCCGTCAACGCACCGGAACAGACCGTTCTAGCGGCTCTGGCCGGCCTTGGCGTCGCGTATCGGCGGGTGGCTCACGCCCCCGCCATGACCATGGACGATCTGGCGGACATCGACCGCCAGCTCGGTGTCCCGCACGCCAAGAACCTGTTTTTATGCAACCGGCAGCAGACCGCGTTCTACCTGCTCCTGCTTCCCGGCGACAAGAATTTCCGCACCGCGGTCCTGTCGCGCCAGCTGGGTGTCGCCCGTTTGTCTTTTGCCGGACCTGAACCGCTCGCGACGCTGCTGGGCACACAGCCGGGGGCGGTGTCGCCGCTCGGTCTCCTGTTTGACCGGAAGCAGGGTGTTCGCCTGCTGATCGACCGCGACCTGGCCGGCGAGGAATCTTTTTGTTTTCACCCCTGCAGCAACACCGCCAGCCTGGTCATGGCCAGCAAGGACTTTTTGGGCCCTTTCCTGCGTCTGACCGGACACGCGCCGACCTGGGTGGACCTGTCCGGCGCAGCCGACTAACGGAGGACATCGTATGGACCGTGACACACCAACCCCGCGGCAGCTGGCTTTTATGGACTGGGAGCTGGGTGCTTTT
>JAAZFW010000129.1 GCA_012511525.1 Clostridiaceae bacterium | reverse complement strand
GTTTTGACGGTAAACTGGCCCGCAAGCTCAACGTAGCCAGCGAGCTGGGCAAACAGCTGGATTCGCTGTGCGACCTGATTTCCTTCGGTGTCGCGCCGGCGGTGATCGCCTGGAAGCTTCATTTCGCGTATGCATCGCTGTTTCTGCCGTTCGGACGTCTGGCCGGGTTCCTTCTGGCCATGCTTTTCCCGATCGCCGGCGCGATCCGCCTGGCCCGATTCAATCTCCAGGAAGACGCCGCGTGCTTTTACGGCATTCCGATCACGCTCGCGGGATCCCTGCTGACCCTGCTCAACTTGCTGCACACCTTCCTGTTCCTGAAGGGACGCTTCGGCCTTGTCAACATCATTGTCTGCATGGTCCTGATGGTCGTCCTGTCATTCTTCATGGTCAGCAAAATACAAGTCCGGAAAATTTAGGCGTTGTCAGGAAATACGTTGCTCTTTTATCCAAAGCAAGATGAATCCGGTTGCCTTCTGGTTATCTATGGGGCAACGTGTGGATGAAAAGTCCTTTAATATCCTTTAATAGTCCAGGTTGCGCAGCAGCGTGCGGTGCATCAGGTAGTCGACGCCGCGCTGCAGCAGCTGGAGTAAAACGAGGTACAAGGCCGGCACCAGAGTCGCCGCCAGCAGGATGCCGACAAAGGTCAGCACCACTTGCAGCCCGCCGGCGATAATACCGACCATCATGCCGACAGCCTGGCCCATGGCGGCAAAGGTTTCGGTGGCGCGGGCAATCGTCTGGTTGACGTATTCGAGCAGCTGTTCCGGCAGCAGGTCGACCTGGAGCGTATAGAGCGGCAGGACATACTGGTACAGGGCCAGGAAAGCCGCCGCCAGCTTGACCAGCTGCAAACCCAAAACGACGGGCTTGACCATGAAATTGAGCCGGTAATAATAACGGCAGGCGAAGGGCGATGCGATCAGCAGAAACACAAACACCGCGACCGGCGCCCAGCGCGGCAAATCGAGCCAAGGCTGCAATGTGTCCGGCTTGAGCTGCAGCCAGATGTACAAAAAACAGGCCAGCCAGCCGATAAACCAGTAAAAACCCGTGTGGCGACGGGTCTCGTACTCAGTGTCACTCCATATGGGGCCTAAGAGAAAACCTTCCAGGAAGTCCATGACTCCACCCCGAATCCGCTGATCTTCTGCTATTCTACCAGAACTTCACAGGCCGGTAAACTGCGGTATTTGGCGCGACCGGCCGACGGCCTGCCTCAAACGAAAAAACAGATCCGACTAATCTTCTCGATCATGGTCTTCAGAGGCAGCCAGCAATCAGGCACATTGCCGTTGCTGCGGATCTGGCGGCTGCCGTCCCCGGACCGCAGGGTGATCAAGTAGCTGACGAGATCTGGGTCCGCCATGTCTGCGACCGCCCCGGCCGGCGACTCAGCTTGCAATTTTAAACAGCTTTCGATCAGGGTCCTAATCTTTGCGACCTGGTCATCGCTGATCGTGCGGGTGAAATTGTTGCCCCACTGCCAGCTGTCATGCCAGGTCATGTAACCGCGTTCCAGGTCGACATGCGCGCGCAGACTGCCTTTGCGGTGAAAGATCAGCTCAAAATCGAGGCTGTCAATATGGCCTGGTTCTTGCATACCGGTCACGCCTAACTGCTTTTCATGATGACGCCCTGAACGATGTCGGCGACATCCTCACAGGCATCGAGCACATTTTCCATGTCATCGAGGACATCCTTCCACTTGATGATCTCCAATACGTCTTCCGGTTCCAGGAACAGCTTCTTGATGCTGTTCCGGTAGCACAAGTCGCCGTCCTCCTCGATCGTGTTGACCGCCATGACCAGCTCATGGATCCGTTTGCCGTTTTTCTTGAAGGCCTTGAAATTGGTCAGCAGCTCAACCAGCATGCCGGTCGCCTTCTCGATCAGCCGGGCGATCTGGAGCGCCTCAGGCCGGATGTGCGCGATGTGAAACATGTCGAAGCGGTTGGCGACATCTTCGACCAGGTCCGTGATGTCGTCGATCGACTTGATCAGGGCATAGATGTCCTCCCGGTCGATCGGCGTGATGAACGCGACATTGAGTGCGTCGAACAGGCGATGGCACTCGTGGTCAGCCGCGTGTTCCAGGTCATGGATCTCGCGGGCCTTGCGTTCGACATCCTGGTAATCTTCCAGCAGATCGATCAGGCGCTGGGCCGTCTGGTGCGAATAACGGATCGCCAGGATCAGGACATCGAAGTAATTGAAAGCTTCTTTTTTACGCATCCGGTTTCCTCCCGCTGTGCGATGGTTCAGATTAGAAAATCAACAGGCAGAGCTTGGCCATCAGGTAACCGATCAGGCCGCAGCCCGGAAAAGTCAGCACCCATGCCAGAACCATATCCTTGACGACCATCCAGTTGACCGACGAGAGGCGGCGGGCCGAACCGACGCCCATGATCGCCGTCGTCTTGGTGTGCGTCGTGCTGACCG
>JAAZFW010000128.1 GCA_012511525.1 Clostridiaceae bacterium | reverse complement strand
TCACGTGATCGATTCTGCCTGCCTGCCGGAGGGCCGTATCGCGCCGCTTGCTGTAACCGCGCTCGTTTTTCGCCAGATGCGCCGGATCGGGGACCACATTGACATCGACGACCCGGTGGTCAAGGCCGGTCAGGGATATGACCACAATTTCATTCTTCGCGGCCAGACCGGCACGCTGCGTCCCTGTGCCCGGGTGTTCGATCCGCACAGCGGCCGCACCATGGCCGTCGAGACGACCATGCCGGCCGTGCAGTTCTACAGCGGCAATTTCATGAAGACGGATAACGGCAAGGAAGGGGTCCGCTACGATTACCGCAACGGCTTCTGCCTGGAGACCCAGTACTATCCGAACGCGCCGCGTATCGCCAGTTTCCCCAGTCCGGTCCTTGAAGCCGGCCAGGCCTATCGGCACACGACCGTCTACCGGTTCGGAGTCAGCGGCGACTGATAAAAGACAGCCTGTCAGATGAAACATAAAGGATCGGCCGGACGGCCGATCCTTTTTTAGATCGAGCAGGTCGATTTAGCGGGCCGTTAGGCTACTCTTAGAGCATCTCAGGCTGCCAGTTCATCGCCAGCTGGTAGATCGCCAGGATATCCTTATCCTGCAGCGGCAGGAAAAAGCCGCAGCTGCCGTCAGGATTGCGCTTGACCTTGGCTGCGAGGCGGGGGAGGTCGGCTTCGTCGACGCCCAGTTCACGCAGGTTGACCGGCAATGCCAGTTGGCGGTAGAACGCTGCCAGGCGGCGAATGCCTTCCCGGGCCAGTTCCAGGTCCGGCGCACGTTTCGGCGCGACACCCAGCCCGCGTACGGCCAATCGTGCAAAGCGCGCCGGATCGTGGGGCAGGGTGTACTGCATCCAGGCCGGGTAAAGCGCGGCCAGGCCGGCGCCGTGCGCGACATCGTAGAGGGCGCTCAGCTCGTGCTCCAGGGCGTGTACGCTCCAATCCTCCTGACGGCCGTTGCCCAGCAGCCCGATATGGGCCAGCGTCGAGGACCAGATCAGGTTGGATTGATCGTCCCGGGACGGGGCATCGGCCAGCAGCCGGGGCGCAGTTTCGATGACGGTGGCGATAACCCCTTCGCACAGGTTGTCGGTCAGCAGCACGCCGGGCGTGTTGGTGAAATAGCGTTCGAAGACGTGGGACAGGATGTCAGCCGCGCCGCAGGCGATTTGCCAGGCCGGCAGGGAAGCGGTCAGGTCGGGGTTCAGGATCGAAAAATCCGGCCGGTTGAGATCCGAGCGCAAGCCGCGCTTGAGCCAGTCGGCGGTGCGCGTGATCACGGAGCTGTTCGACCCCTCAGTCCCGCTGGCCGGCAACGTGACGATGGTGCCCAGGCCGAGCCGGCGCTCCGGCTTGGCCTGGTTGCTGTAGAAATCCCAGAAGTCGCCGTCATAGCAGGCCCCGATCGCGATCGCCTTGGCCGAGTCGACCGCGCTGCCGCCCCCGATGCCCAGGACAAAATCGACGTTTTCCCGGCGGCAGAGCTCAATGCCCTGGTAGACCAGCTCGTCGCGGGGGTTCGGCACGGCGCCGCCCAAGGCCAAATGCGCGATGCCGGCCTCGGACAGGGACGCTTCGACGCGTTCGAGCAGGCCGCTGCGCACGACGGATCCGCCGCCGTAATGGATCAGGACCTTGCTGGCGGCCAGGTCCCGGCACAGCGAACCGACTTCGTTTTCCCGGTCGGGTCCGAAGATGAAACGGGTGGGGCTGTAATAATCGAAATTGTTCATGGCTTTCCTCCGAAATCAGGCGCGGTAGCTGTCTTTCAAGGAGACCGACCGGTTGAAAATCAACCGGTCCGGGCGGCTGTCCTTATCGAGGCAGAAATAGCCCAGGCGCAGAAACTGGAATGAAGCGGGCGCCTGAGTGCCGGCGACCGACGCCTCGATCTTGCAGCCGCTGAGCGTGACCAGCGAGTCAGGACTGAGGTGGTCGAGAAAATTGCGTTCTGCCGAGTCGGGGTCGGCGACATTGAAAAGGTTGTCGTACAGCCGGACTGTTGCGTCCACCGCCGTTTGGGCGTCCACCCAGTGAATGGTGCCCTTGATCCGGCGTCCGTCCGGTGCGTTGCCGCCCCGGGAATCGGGATCGTATTCGGCGCTCACCTCGATCAGGTTGCCGTCTGCGTCGCGGCTGCAGCCGGTGCAGCGAACGATGTAGGCCGTCTTGAGCCGGACTTCGTTGCCCGGGAAGAGGCGGAAATACTTTTTGGCCGGCTCTTCCATGAAATCGTCCGCCTCGATCCAGAGACTGCGCGAGAAGGTCACCTCGCGGGTGCCGTCTTCGGGTCGTTCCGGGTTGTTCTCAACGGCGAACGTTTCGCTTTTCCCTTCCGGGTAGTTGGTGATCACCAGCTTGACCGGGTGGAGGACGCCCATGATGCGGCGGGCATTCTGGTTGAGGTCTTCGCGCAGGCAATGCTCCAGGAAGGCGTAATCGACGGTGCTGTTGACCTTGGAGACACCGATCCGCTCGATGAACGACCGGATTGAAGACGGCGTGTAGCCGCGCCTGCGCAGCCCGCACAGCGTCGGCATGCGCGGGTCGTCCCAACCGGAAACCCGTCCGGTCTCGACCAACTGGCGCAGTTTGCGCTTGCTCATGACGGTGTGGTTGATGCCCAGCCGGGCGAACTCGATCTGGCGCGGCCGCGAAGGCAGATTGTCCAGGTTGTCGATCACCCAGTCGTAGAGCGGCCGGTGATCCTCGAACTCCAGCGAGCAAAGCGAGTGGGTGATGCCCTCCAGCGCATCCTCGATCGGGTGGGCGTAGTCGTACATCGGGTAAATGCACCACTGGTCGCCGGTCCGGTGATGGCGGGCGCGCAGGATTCGGTAGAGCACGGGATCGCGCATGTTGAAATTGCCGGAGGACAGGTCGATTCTGGCCCGGAGCGTCAGCGCGCCGTCCGGAAACTCGCCGGCCCTCATGCGTGCGAACAAGCCGAGGCTTTCTTCGGCCGGCCGGTCGCGCCAGGGGCTGGGCGTCGCCGGCGCCGTGAGCGTGCCGCGCGTCTCGCGCATCTGCTCGGCGGTCAGGGCGCAGACATAGGCCAGGCCCTTTCGGATCAGCTGGCAGGCCAGCTCGTACATCTGGGGGAAGTAGTCCGACGCGTAATAGAAGCGGTCTGCCCAGTCATAACCGAGCCAGTGGATATCCTCGCGGATCGAGTCGACATACTCGACATCTTCCTTGCTCGGGTTGGTGTCGTCCATGCGCAGGTTGCAGAGCCCGCCGAACCGTTCGGCCGTGCCGAAATCGATGACGATGGCCTTGGCGTGGCCGATGTGCAGATACCCGTTGGGTTCAGGCGGGAACCGCGTGTGCACCTGCATGCCGGCATAGCGGCCGCCTTCACGCAGGTCTTCCTTGATGATCTCGTCGATGAAATGCGTGGCCTCGATCCGATCCGGATCGAAGGTTGGTGTACGGTCCATAATCAGGCTTCTCCTTTTTCTGCGATGATGTCGCTGAGCCGGTCCAGCGCGATCCTGAGCCTGGCCAGCGATTCGTCCCGGCCGAGAACGACGGCGATCTCGATCGCGCCGCCAGGCGTGATGGCCTGTCCGGACAGGGCGATTCGAAGCGGCCACATCACCTGGCCTGTCTTCAGGCCCTGTTCGGCGGCCAATGCCATAACCGTGTCATGCACGGCTTGCCGCGTCCAGGAATCCAAGCTGGCCAGCGCGTCGTAAAGCAGCGGCAGCAGGCGGGCGGCGCTCTCCGGGCTGGCCTTGTTCTTCTTGTTGCTGAACAAGTCGAGCTCGTAACGCTGCCGCACGGTCAGGAAACGCACCATTTCGGGAATTTCCGCCAGGCGGCTGACGCGAGGCTGGAGCAGCTCGGCCAGCAGGGCCGGCTCGGGCACCGGCTCGCCGAATACCTGGGCCAGGGCCGGGCGGATCCAGTCCTGGAAGCGCCCGGCCGGCATGGCGCGGATGTATTCGCCGTTAAACCAGGCCAGCTTGTCGTAGTCGAAAACGGACGGCGACTTGCTGATCCCGTCGACGGAAAAAGCGGCACAAAGCTCGTCGAGCGTAAAAATCTCGCGGTTGTCCTTGGGGCACCAGCCGAGCAGGGCGATCGCGTTGATGATCGCCTCAGGCAGGTATCCCTCCTGGACCAGCGCCTCGAAACTGGTCGCGCCGTGGCGTTTGGACAGCTTGCGCCCGTCCTTGCCGATGATCAGGGGCAAATGGACATAAGTCGGAACCTGCCAGCCGAACGCATCGTAAAGCAGGTTGTACTTGGGGGTCGAGGACAGGTACTCCGAACCGCGCACCACGTGGGTGATCGCCATCAGGTGGTCGTCGACCACGTTGGCGAAATTATAGGTGGGAAAGCCGTCCGACTTGAGCAGGACCTGGTCCTCGAGCTCGCTGTTTTCGACCGTGATGGCGCCGTAGACGGCGTCCTGGAAGGTTGTCGACCCGCTCAGCGGCATCTTTTGACGGATGACACAAGCGGTGCCTTCGTCAAGCAGGCGCTGCACCTCGCCGGGTGCCAGGTCGCGGCAGTGGCGGTCGTAGCCGACGACTTCGCCGGGTGCGGCGGCCTTGAGCTGCTCGAGCCGTTCCCGGGTGCAGAAGCAGTAATAGGCTTTGCCTTCGCGCACCAGCTGCTCGGCGTAGGGCCGGTAAAGGTGGCGCCGCTCGCTCTGGACATAGGGCCCGTATTGGCCGCCGATATCCGGCCCTTCGTCATGGCTTAGGCCGACCGCGCGCAGCGTCTTGTAGATGGTCTCGACAGCCCCGTCGACCAATCGCTCCTGGTCGGTGTCCTCGATGCGCAGGATGAACCGGCCGCCCAGGGAACGGGCGATCAGGTACTCGTAGAGGGCGGTGCGCAGGTTGCCGATATGCATCATGCCGGTTGGGCTGGGCGCATACCGGGTGCGGACCACAGTCGTTTCCATAGGGGACCTCCTGGTCGTGTTCACGATTTTGTTTTGCTCTGTTCACCTGTTTTGTTGCCACATATGATACCATAGAGTGATTGAGATTGACAGGAGGCGATTGCCTGCCGGCCTGTCGGAGAAGGTGATGGTTCCGGCCATGTTTGGCTACGTGCGTCCTTATAAGCCTGAGCTCCTGATGCGGGAATACGCCCGCTACCGGTCTGTCTACTGCGGATTATGCCGGCAGATCCGGATCAGCTACGGGCAGCTGCCGCGCCTGGCCGTCTCGTACGACCTGACATTCCTGGCGCTTTTCCTGCTGGCCCTGGCCGACAGCCAGCCGCCCGAAATCATGGCCGGCTGCGTTCTGGACCCGTTAAGGAAAAAAACCATGCTCGCGGGCGGGCCGGTCCTCGAGACCTGTGCGGCCCTGGCGGTTCTGCTGGCCTGGCACAAGGCCGGCGACCAAATCCGTGACCATCACCTGGTGAGCGGCAGTTTGGCCAGACTGGCGTTCCGGCGCGCCTGGCGCCGCGCCAGACGGCAATATCCCGAGCTCGAGGCGATTATCCAAGAGCACCTGGCAGAACTGCACCGGCTGGAAGACGGGCCGCCTGACCTTGCCGCTGCAGACGTGTTCGGCCGGATGCTCCGGCAGCTTGCCCTGCTGGCAGCCAGACCCCTGGACCTGCCCGAGGCCATCCACGCGGCTGTCGGCTGCCTGGCGATGGACCTGGGCCGCTGGATCTACCTGGCTGACGCGATTGACGACTGGCAGGACGACTGCAATAATAAGACATGGAACCCGTTTGGACGGACGGATCTGACCCAGGCGCGCCTGCTGGCGGAACCGGCTCTGACTGGTCTGGAGGAATCGATGGACCGCACGGCGGCCCTGATGCCTTATACCCGGGACAGCGGATTGCTGGCCAACCTGTTCACCCTGGGGTTGCCGGACATCCGCCGCCAGGTGCTATCCGGCCATCACCCGGACAAACGGCTAAAGTCCCTGAAAGGAACAGAGCATGGCAAAATCACCTTATGACGTGCTTGGCGTCAAGCCGGGGGCGACAGGCGAGGAAATCAAGCAGGCTTACCGGAAACTGGTCAAAAAGTACCACCCGGACAATTATAAGAACCATCCGCTCGAAGATCTGGCCAAGGAGAAGATGCAGGAGGTCAACGAAGCTTACGACCTGCTGACCAATCCCAACCGGCAGCAGTCTGCCCGGCCGCACCCCAACAACAGCACAGGCGACCCGTACGCGTCGGGGCAACAGCAGCAATGGCAAACCTGGCAGCAGCGCCAATGGCAGCAACAGCAACAGCAGCCGCGCCAGGGACCTTACTACAGCGACGGCGGCCTGTGCGGCACGGACCTGTGCAACACGCTGGGCTGCCTGTGCTGCACCGATTCGTGCTGCGAATGCATGGGCGGTGACCTTTGTGGCTGCTGCTGATCCCCAAACGCAACGAAAACAGACCCGGGCTATCGCGTTGGGCGGCATCGCAGCCGCCTTGGTGCTGCTGGCCTTGACAGCAGCCGCCTGGTCGCCGACCGCCGATCTGGCGTTCATGACTTTGGCGTCTTTTTGCCTGGCGATGGCCGTGATCGAGACCGGCCGGCGCGGCGCCTGGCTGGTATATGCCGCCACCGCTCTGGTCAGCCTAGCCTGGCCAGGCCTCGCGCTCAGCTGGCCCTACCTTGTCTTTTTCGGACCGTACCCGCTGGTCCGTGCCCTGATCGACCCGCGCCTGGCCCCGCGTCCCGCCCGGCTGGTTCGCGTCCTGTCCGGCGGCGTTTTGGCTCTGTCCGGCATCTTGCTGTTTGTCGGCCGTCAAGCGCTGGCGTTTGTACATCAGCGGGGAACCTGGCTCTGGTTTGTGCTGCCGCTGGCCGGGTTGGCGGTTGTCGCCCTCTATGACCTGGCACTGGGTCTTCTGATCCGCTTTTACCTGCAGCGGCTGAAACGCTGAGCCGCACTCAGGTGCGGCGGGCCCGCCGTTCCAGCCCGATCAGCCGCAGCAGCCGGATCAGGCGTTTCAACCGCTCGAAGACGTGGATCGCCATGACCAGGGCGAGCAACATACCGCAGATCATGATCGCATAGAACAGGTTCTGATTTTTCTGCAGGCTGCCCAGCAGCTGGTTGAGCGCGGTGATGCTGGAAAGGATCTGCCGATCCGGCCCGACATCCACGGCGATGACCGTTCCGTCCTTGAGCTGGAAGACGACCTGGCCGATGGTCATCGTCGATTCGATCGGCCGGTGGTGCGGACCGTAAGAGCGGTACTGGACCTCCTGCATCAGGAAGGGGTCGTCGACCGGCCGGATGTAGAGCACAGTCCTGCGGAAAACCAAGCCGAAAGGCTCGCCGTCAACCGTTTCCTCGCGGTAGCCGGAAAATACCTCGCCTGATGTCACCAGCGCTTGCTGTTCATAGTTGTTCGCGATCGACTGGGTCAAAGTCAGCAGATCCATGTTGCGCTGGCCGGGATTGCCGTTCGCGGTGACCATGATCACGCTGAAGTCGTTGATCCTTCCGATCGCCACGCTGTTGGCCTTTTCGCGGCGTTCGCTGTAAAACGCGCCGGTGATGCGGTTTTCCGACAGCCGCCAGACCGACTGGAGCCGGTTGCGCATCGGCACGAGCGTTTTGCCTTCGAGGAGCAAGTATTCGCTGTCCTTGCGGATGATGTCGGCAAATTTCTGGTTGTTCATGGCAAACGCGGTCAGCCGGGCCAGATCGCTGACCGTCGAGTACTGGCGCGGCAGCGGATCGACGGCGATGTTGTCCTCCTGACCGGTCCGGTCGCCCGGATCGACCCCGCCTTCCTGGTAGACCAGGTTGCCGGTGCTGTTGACGAAAACGGTCCCGGACAGCTCCAGGCTGGCCGCCTTGCTGTTCATCAGGACGACGAAATTCTCTTCGACGCCGCTGATCTGCTCGGCGATCGCCAGGGCGGCGGCGTTGGAATCGTAAAAGACCATGCGCAGGAGCAGGTATTCCAGCGGGTACTTGTCGCCGGTCTCGAGCGCCAGACCGTCGCCGGTCACTTCGCGCTTGGCTTCCTGGGCGGCCACGGAGCTGATCGTGACCTGTGTGTCCAGCGGCAGCCGCTCGCAGGCCAGAAGCGCAGTCATGATCTTGGATGCGGCCGGCAGCGCCAGGCGGCTGTCGGCGTTTTTGGCATACAGGCGGCGCATGCGCCCGGTGTCCAGGACAACGGCGGACGAGGCGCTGATATCGACTTCCAGCGGCGGCTGGTAAGACAGTTGGGGCTGGACCTCGGCCGCCTGAACGGGCCAGCTAAAGCAGGCGGTAAGAAGCAGCAATAAGACCAGCAGCCGGCGCAGCCGGCGCGGACGAGACGGGCTGGTTGCATGTTTTTCCTGCCTGTGACGCATGCCTTACGATCGCTCCCTTACCGGCCCTGGCGGGCCGCCTTTGACCATGGGGATATCATACCATATTTGGCAAGGGGCGGATGGTGCTGAACGGCTCGCGTTCGGCTGTCTGGCTTGCGCGAACCGCACCCAGCAAGTAAAATGGAACTGATTCACGGGTCAGCCTGCGCTGACCGCCCGGTACCGCCGCCCGCTTGCAGGAGCCGGCCGGGAGAAAGGGGGAGGCCCTGGCTGCGGTCAGGCTGACTGCCAGGCAGAGCCCAATCATGCCGAAAAATCGATTGATTCATAAATTGACCGCCCTGGCCCTGGCGTTGGTGCTGGCCCTGTTGCTACCGGCTTGCCAGAACGAGGAGCCGGAGGAACCCAGCTATGCCGATTACGGCACGTTTGGTTCGAAATTCGCCCTGCGGCTGGCCAGGACCTATCCGTTCCGCAGCCCCGGATCCACACAGGAAAAGGCCGCCGGGGACCTGATTGTCTCAGCGCTCGAAGACATGGGCTACACGCCGGCCGTCACCCGCTTCACGTACAGCGGCCTCGACGGTACGTACCGGTCCTCGCGCAACATCAGCGTCACCATTCCGGGAACGGGCTTCATGCGCGCCCGTGAAGACGGCACCTGGGAGACGTTCCGCCGCCAGGTGATCGTCGGCGCGCATTACGATACGTTTGTCTCAGTCCAGGATGTCGAAGCATACCGGCAAACGACCGAGCCGCCCGCGGCCCCGACACCGGTTCCGACCCCTGACCCTGACGAAAGCGGGGAAACGACCACGACATCTTCGGCCGCTTCCTCCGTGCCCGAGCCGACGTTGCCGGACTACGACGGCATCCACGACAACGCCTCCGGCATCGGGGCCCTGCTCATGCTCGCCCGGGAAATCCGCCAGGAGAAACCGGGCTACGATGTGGTTCTGGTTGCTTTCGGCGCCGGTGAGGACGGTCAGGCCGGCGCCCGCAAATTCGCCTCGTCCATGAGCAAAAGCGATATCGCCCGGACCGACGCCATGTACTGCATGGATTCCATCTACGCCGGCGACAAGGTCTACGTGCATGCCGGCCGCAATTCGCTGCGCGCGTACAACCGCAAATCCTACGAGCTGCGGCGCAAGCTCTATGAGGCCACCGATGTTTTCTACGAACACGAGCTCTACACCAACAACAACTACATGCTCTACACCAACCAGGCTTCGTTCGACCTCGAGCTTGACGGCTTTTCCACGCCGGTCCTGTATCGCGAATGGTCCCTGAACGATTCCGATTACCTGCCCTTTGACGAGCTGGACATCCCGATAGTCTTTTTCGAATCCTTCGACTATGACGGCAAGTCGCTGGAGGATATCAAGGAAAGCAAAAACCCGGCTTTTTCCGAAACCGGCGGAACCGTCCGGCACACACCATTCGATTCGACCGTCTATTTGCACTACATCACGAACCTGGCCGTTACAGCGCGGGTTTCGCTGAGCAGCAACGCCGACAAGCAAACCGTCGATCAGCTGACCAAGCGGGTCAACAACACGGCTTTCGTGATCCTCGAGGCGATCCTCAAGGGCGTTCACGACGCGCAGCCCGTTTCCGAGGCGGTCCTGTCCGGTACACCGGCGCCTTCCGGCACGCCGGCACCCTGAAAGCAGCGCCGTCATGACAAAACGAAAACAAATGGCAGGAGGATTTGAACATGCACAGCATTGAAGCCATCCGTATCGCCCTTAACGATACACCAGCCTCGTTCGGAACCTGGTTCACCTGGATCGTCATCGTCGCCGTTGTTGTCCTGCTCGCCGTCCGGAACATCCGGATCGTGCCGCAGGCGACATCGTTCATCATCGAAAGGCTGGGCGCCTACTACGCGACCTGGGGGGTCGGCGTCCAGTTCAAAGTCCCCCTGATCGACCGGGTAGCCAAGGTGGTTTCACTCAAGGAAAAGGTCGCCGATTTCCCGCCCCAGGCCGTCATCACCAAGGATAACGTGACGATGCAGATCGACACGGTCCTGTACTACCAGATCGTCGACCCGAAGCTCTACGCCTATGGCATCGAGAACCCGATCATCGCCATCGAGAACCTGGCGGCCACGACGCTGCGCAACATCATCGGCGACCTGGAACTGGACGAGACGCTCACTTCACGCGACCTGATCAACACCAGAATGCGCCAGATTCTGGACGAAGCGACCAATCCTTGGGGCATCAAGGTCAACCGGGTGGAGTTGAAGAACATCATCCCGCCCAAGGAAATCCAGAACGCGATGGAACGCCAGATGAAGGCGGAACGCGAGAAACGCGAGAATATCCTGCGTGCCGAGGGCGAAAAGGAAGCGGCGATCCGGGTCGCCGAAGGCGAGAAGACCGCCGCGATCCTGCGTGCCGAAGCCGCCCGCGAAAGTGCGGTCATGGAAGCGGAAGGGCAGGCGGAGGCGATTCTTAAGGTCCAGGAAGCAACCGCGCGCAGCCTGGTCATGCTGCGCGAAGCCAACCCCGACGCCTCGGTCATCGCCCTGAAAAGCCTGGAAGCGCTGGGCCGTCTCGCCGAGGGCAAGGCCACCAAGATCATCGTTCCGTCGGAGATTCAGTCCCTGGCCGGCCTGGCCGCGTCGCTGCAGGGCATACTCAAGGACGATCGGCCAGGGGATGTCGATTGACGCCCTTTCCGGATCAGGTCCCGACGGCGGCCTACCTTCACATCCCGTTTTGCCGGCAAAAATGCACGTACTGTGATTTTGTCTCGTTTGCCGCCCGGGGCCGCGACTGCCAGCAGGCATATGTCGCGGCCCTGCTGCGTGAGATCGAGATTGTGGCGTCCAACCGGCTTTATCTGCCGGGCCGCAAGCCGGTCCCTTTGCAGACGGTCTTCGTGGGCGGAGGGACGCCCACGGTGCTTCCGGCCGGCGACCTGGTCCGGCTGCTCGGCCAGCTTCGCGCGTGCTTCGGACTGGAGCCGGATTGCGAATGCACGGTCGAAGCCAATCCGGGCACCGTTTCGCATGAGGCACTGGAATCCTTATACGCGGCCGGCTTCAACCGGATCAGCTTCGGCTTGCAGGCGGTCCAGCCGCGCCTATTGCACCTGCTTGGGCGGATCCACGAAGCCGGCGACCTCGCGACGGGTGTGCAGGCGGCCCGGTCGGCCGGGTTTTCCAACATCAACGTCGATCTGCTTTTCGGCCTGCCCGGCCAGACACTCCAAGATATCGACGAGACGCTGGATTTCGTGCTGGGACTGCCTGTCACGCACCTCTCGTTTTACGGCCTGATCCTGGAGGAGGGCACACCGCTGGCCGCGGCCGAGGCCCGGGGCCAGGTCAGGCTGCCGGACGACGATCTGGAGCGGCGCCAGTACCACCGGATCCGTCTGCGCCTGGCCGAACAGGGGTTTATCCATTACGAAATCAGCAACAGCGCCCGGCCGGGCTATGCCTGCCGGCACAACCTGGTCTACTGGCAGGCCCTGCCGTACTATGGCTTCGGTTTGGCCGCGCACAGCTACACGGACGGCCTTCGCCTTGCCAACCCGTCCGACATGGACCGTTACCTGACCGCCTGCCGGGGCGATACGGCAGGACCAGCCGGCTGGCCTTGTGCCGAAGTCAGCGAGCGGATCGACCGCCAGGAGGCCATGCGCGAGACCATGC
>JAAZFW010000127.1 GCA_012511525.1 Clostridiaceae bacterium | reverse complement strand
CGCGCCCGCCAGCTGGCCTTCATGGACGAGCACGACTATCTGACCGACAAGGTTTGCCGGACGCGTTACAGCGACGGCAGCGAATTTGTCTACAACTACGGCAACACAACCTATTCGGCCGCCGGACTTGAGGTTCTGCCCCACACCTGGAGCCAGGTGAACCAATAAATGTTAGGAGATCTGCCATGAACAACCTATTGCACATCGGATTCGTCGGCTGCGGCAGCTTTGTCCAGCACTTCATCCCGCTTTTCAAGGCCCATCCCTATGTCGGGTCGGTCGCCGTCACGGACCTGATCCCCGAACGACGGATCGAGACCGCCAAAAAGCACGGTGTCACGGACATCTACGATTCCTTCGAAGACATGCTCAAGAGCAAGAAGCTGAACTGCATCGCCATTTTCACCCAGCGCCACCTGCACGGCCCGCTGGCGATCGCGGCCCTCAAAGCCGGCAAGCACGTCTACAGCGCCGTCCCGATGGCCACATCGGTCGAAGAGATCGCCCAGATCGTCGAGCTGGTCAAGCAGACCGGGCTGACCTATTCCATGGGCGAAACCGGCCATTACCGCCCCTGCAGCATTTTCTGCCGGACCAAGCTGAAAAGCGGCGAGATGGGCGAGTTTGTCTACGGCGAATCGCAGTACAACCACGACATGCGCCATTTCTACGCCTCCTACCAGCGCTCCGGCGGGCCGGACTGGAAGCGGACGGCAGCCGGCATCCCCCCGATGCTTTACCCCACCCACTCGACCGGCATGATGCTCTCCTCGACCGGATCCTACGCGCGCAAGGTGGCGGCCTTCGGTTACCGCGACCACCACGAGGACGGCATTTTCGGTGAAGGTAAAAACGACTGGGACAACCCCTTCACCAACACCAGCGCCATGCTCTACCTGGCCAACGGCGGCATCGCCCGCATCAGCGAGAACCGGCGCATCGGCTGGTACGGCCCGCAGTCCTACATCACGAACTTTTGCGGCACCGCCGGGTCGTACGAGTGCTCGATCGCCCAGCATAGCTATGTCCGCCTCTCCGGCATGGACGCCGTCTACGAGGATGTCAGCGGACTGCTCAATCCGTTCGAGATGCAAAAGCACGTCTCCGAGGAAGGGTTTGCCAACGCAGTCGTCAACAACAAGTGGTCGAGCACCTTTGCTCCGATCCAGAACACCAAGCGCCTGCCCGAAGAATTCATCGGCATGCCGGACGGCCACGGCGGCACACATAAGTACATGTGCGACGATTTCTGTAAAGCTGCCTATACCGGCAAGCTGTCTCCGACCAATGCCTGGATCGCCGCCCGCTACAATCTGCCCGGCCTGATCGCGCACCAGTCTGCGCTCAAGGACGGCGAGTCGATAGATGTGCCGGATTTCGGCGATCCGCCGGCCGGCCAGGACATGCTCGACTCCGATAAATAACAAGCCATTCCCCAGGCAACACCACGAAACGAACCGGGGCCGTTCATGCGGCTCCGGTTTTTTCTCTTGACATTGACGTAACGGCAAGGTTTATCATGGAGCTGTTCAACCTGCAGGAGGAAGACCATGACCTACACGATCCAGAAACTGGCCCGGCTGGCCGGGGTCAGCACCCGGACGCTCAGGCACTACGACGCCATCGGGCTGCTCTGCCCTGCCCGCGATCACAGCTCCGGCTACCGGCTTTACAGTCCGGAGGACGTCGACCGGCTCCAGCAGATCCTGTTCTACCGCGTCCTGGATCTGCCGCTGGAAGCGATCAAGACCGTCCTGGACGCACCGGACTTTGCGGCCGCGGATGCCCTGCGGGCGCACCGGGCCGCCCTGCAGGCAAAGAAACACCAGCTTGAGCAGCTGCTCACGACGGTCGACAAGACCATCGCCATGAAGGAGGGACTTCAAAAAATGACAGACGAAGAAAAATTCGCCGGCTTCAAGCAGAAGCTGATCGACGACAACGAAACCCGCTTTGGCCGGGAAGTTCGCGACCGCTACGGCGATGACGCCATGGATGCGTCCAACGCCCGGCTCAAGGGCATGACCCAGGCCCAGTACCAGGCCAGCCAGCAGGCGAGCGAGGAATTGAACGATGTTTTAAAGCGGGCCTGCCTGGCCGGCGACCCCGACAGCGCGCTGGCCCGCGAAGCCTGCGCCAAACATAAAACCTGGCTGGGCTATTTCTGGAAAACGGTCACCCCCCAGGCCCACCTGAACCTGGTCGAGATGTATGTGGCTGACGAGCGCTTCAGCGCCTATTATGAGAAAATCGCGCCGGGCTGCGCCGTCTTTCTGCGCGATGCCATGCAACGCTTTTACGGCAAGATGTGATGCCTGCGGTCAGTCCATCGGGAAGATCAGCCCGATATCCTGCCGGATTTCATCCAGCAGGTCCATAACCACAACCGACTGCTGCCAGGTCATGAGCGGGCTTTCCAGCAAGCCTTCGTCCAGGCAGCGCATCAGTTCGCGGGCATCGAAATCAAAGCCGGTCGCGCCATTGGCCGAGTAGAGGGCTCGGATCACCTGGTCTTCCACATCGCCGCTCCGGCTGCGCACGATCGCCTGCTCCGGGTGGTAGAAATCCGGCACTTCGACGGTCGCCTTTTCGCAGTAGATCGTCGCGGTGAGCCTTGTCGCCTGGATCACGCTGGAGCGCAGCACGGCCATCGCGCCGTCGCGGTACTGGAACAAGGCGGCGGTCATGCCGTCGACCCCAGTCGAGACACGGGTCGACAGCGCCTTGATCGCCGTCGGCCGCTCCCCTTTCATCCAGGTGGCATAGGAAACGCAGTAGACGCCGACATCGAGCAGGCTGCCGCCGGCCAGCTGCGGCGCGTAAATCCGGCTTTCCGGGTGGTCGACCGGGCCGTGCGGCCAGTTGCCGAAACCAAAATCCACCTCGATCAGGGTGACTGCGCCCAGCGCGCCGCTGGTGATTAGCGCCTTGACCTGCCGGTTGACCGGAAAAAAGCGCGTCCACATCGCCTCCATGAAGAACTGCCGGTTTTCAGCGGCGCTTGCAACCATCTGGCGGGCCTGGCGGCCATTGACCGCGACCGGTTTTTCGCAGAGCACGGCCTTTTTGGCTTCCAGCGCCTGCTGCACCAGCTCGGCATGCTGCGGGTGCGGTGTCGCCACGTAGACGATGGCAACATCTGGATCCTGGAGCAGCTCCCCATACGAGCCGTAGGCTTTTCGGAAGCCGTACTGCCCGGCGAAGGAGCGGGCCCGCTCCAGGTCGCGCGAGGCAACCGCCGCCAGACCGGCCTGTTCGCAGCGCGGCAGGTCGTTGAGAAAACGATGGGCGATCCGTCCCGGGCCCAGAATGCCCCAGCCATAGGTTTTCATGATGTCACCTCATCCCCAGGTTACGCAAAGCGGTGCGGCCAAGGGCGCCTCGCTGCCGGTCAGGCTCAACTCGCCGGTCGCCGGATCCACCCGAAGAACGGTCACCGTGTGCGCTTTTTCGTTGGTGCTCAGCAGGAAGCAGCCGTCCGGCGAGATGTCAAAATCGCGCGGCGATTGTCCGCCGCTGGGCGTGATCGAGACCAGGCGCACCTGTTCGCCGTCAATGGCAAAACAGGCGATCGAGTCATGGCCGCGGTTGGATACCAGGACGAAACGGCCGTCCGGCGACAGGCGGATCGCGGCGCACGTGTTCTCGCCTGCAAAGCCATCCGGCAGCGTCGGCTGCGTCGCTAGCATCTCGAGCCTGTCGTCGCGATACCGGTAAGCCGTCAGGCTCGACGCCAGCTCGTTGGCGCAAAAGGCGCAGGTGCCGTCGCGGGAAAAAACCAGGTGCCGCGGCCCCTGGCCCGGCTGCGCGCGGCAGACAAAGGCTGTTTCCGGACACAGGCCGGTTTGCGGATCGAACGCGTACAGCACGATCTGGTCCAACCCCAGGTCGACGACACACAGGAAACGGCCGTCCGGCGAGAAAACCGCGGCGTGGGTGTGCGGGCCTTCCTGCCGGCGGGGATTGACGCTGGACCCCTCGTGCTGGATCAGGCGGGTTCGCGGACCCAAGCTGCCGTCCGCCAGGACGGGAAGCTCGGTCAAGTTGCCGCTGACATAGTTTGCGGTGTAGAGGAAGCGGCCGTTCGGGGCCAGGGCCAGGTGGCAGGCGACGGTTCCGCCCAGCGGCTGCACGTCGCCCAGCGGGGTCAGCTGGCCATCCGGCTCCACCCGGAGCGCGAGGGCGCCGCTTTCGGCGCGTCCGGCGAAGGGAGCGCGCAGCAGCAGGTAGATCACAGAATTGCGGCGGATCGCGTACATCGGTTCGGCGGCGGCGAAATGGTCCTGCAGGGCCAAGCGGCCGTCCGGCAGCAGTTCGTAGCGGAAGACGCCGCCCTCCGGCACACAGGAGGATATGTAGACGGTTTGGTTTGTCATGGCGTTCACGCTGAACCGGGCCGGGTCCGCGGTTCAATCTCCTTATTTCAGGTTTCAGGTCCCCGGACATCACCAGTATACCAGATGCGGCAGATGGAAAATCCCCGGTCATGGTAAAATGAAGAAAACAGGCCGCGCCGGCGGCCGGAAGACGGAGGGCATCCGGATGTCGCAGGAAGAAACCCTGGTTCGCCTGAGTGCAGACGATTATGACGAGGCCATCGATTTTCTCAATCTTGTCTTCAGCCAGGCCAGCCGGCCGCATGACTTCGAGAAGATGCTGCCCCGGATGTGCGTGCCCGACGACGAGCACATGGG
>JAAZFW010000126.1 GCA_012511525.1 Clostridiaceae bacterium | reverse complement strand
TTCGGAGGCATCGGTTCGACCGCCTACCTGTACCTGGGCGACCGCTACATTTACGTGGACAAGGTGCCGGTCAACGGCTATACGCTGCGCAACCCGGGCCAGTTCGGCCTGGAGCGCTTTTTCGGGTCGCGGCGCATCCTGGACCGCTGAGTCCGGTCAGCGCTGGAAAAATTCCTTGTAAAGCTCCTTGACAGCATAGTTGCAGTATTCTTCGCGTACGCCGAACATGACGCTGATTTCCGAAGAACCCTGGTTGATGATCTCCAGGTTGACGCCGGCCTTGCTGAGTGCGTTGGCAGCCCGGGCTGTCACACCGACCGTCCGGGCCATGGCTTCGCCGACGATGATCACGATGGCCAGGTTGCGGTTGACAGAAACTTTCTCGATGCCGAGTTCCGCGACCAGCCGGCCGGTGATGATCTTTTCCTTGTCCGGCGTGAAGTAATCCTTGCGCATGATGATCGATAGCGAGTCGATCCCGGAAGGAATGTGTTCGAAAGAGATCTGCTCGTCGGCCAGGATCTGCAGGACCTTGAGGGCAAAGCCGACCTCACGGTTCATCAGGTACTTGCTCATATTGAGTGAGCAAAAGCCCTTGGCGCCGGCAATCCCGGTGACCACGCCGTCGAAATTGACCCGGTTGCGCACGATCATGGTCCCGCGGGCGGTCGGGTTGTTGGTGTTGCGGATATTGACGGGAATGCCCTTGCGGTAGGCCGGCAGCAAGGCCTCCTCGTGCAGGACGGTGAAGCCGGCGTAGGCCAGCTCGCGCATCTCGTCGTAGGTGATCTCCATGATCGGGTGCGGGTTGCTGATCAGGGCCGGGTTGACGGAGTACACCGAATCCACATCGGTCCAGTTCTCGTAAGTCTGGGCCTCGGTCGCCGCGGCCAGGATCGATCCGGTGATATCGGATCCGCCCCGGGAAAACGTGACGACCTGGCCTGATTTGCTGTAGCCGAAAAAACCCGGGAAAACGGAGATCCCCGGATTCTGACGCAGGCGGGCGAGCAGGGGATAGGCCTCGGGAAGCACCTGGGCGTTGCCGTATTCTTCGGTGAGGAACATGCCGGCTACGCGCGGATCGACATAGCTGGCCGTCCGGCCGATGCTCTTGAGGTAACCGGCGACCAGGCGGGCGCAGTTGTCTTCGCCGGCCGCCTTGATCGAATCCATGAAGCGCAGCGAGTTGCTGCAGTCCTGGCAAAGGCGCGTATTCATGTCTAAGCTGATATCCGCCATGATCGCGGCGTCGAGCTCCAGTTCGGCAGCGATCGAGCCGAACCGGTCCAGGACGTCCTGGAGCTCGGCCGCACCGTCATAGCCGCTGATCCGGGCGTTGGCCAGGGCGATGAGCAGGTCGGTGACCTTGGTGTCTTCGCGTGTCCGCTTGCCCGGCGCTGAAACCACCATGACCCGCCGCGACGGGTCCGAAAGCATGATATCGCATACCTTGCGGATCTGCTCTGCGTTAGCCAGGGAAGAGCCGCCGAATTTACAGACTTTGTACATGATCCATCCCCCTTAAACAACCCAATTATAGACAAGCCTATCGGTCATTTCAACAACTTTTCACGCGCTTCGTTATGATGACTGCCCTAACCTCATGGTTGCCAGATGCCGCGCCAGTCAGTATACTGGTGCAAAGAGACAAACCGCAGACATAAAAAGGACGGAACGCTTTCGAATGATTTCTCGAATCGGCCGATACCTGAAGCCGGATACCTATTGCGCCGATCTGGACGAACTTGATTTTCCGGCTTTTTTCGAAGACGGCTATCGGCTGGTTTTGCTCGATGTCGACAACACGCTGGCCCGGCATGGTTCCTTTGCGGCGGACGAATACGCCCGCCGTGCGATCAGCCGCGCGCAGACGGCCGGCCTGGCCTGCCGTATCGTGTCCAACGCCGGAAAAAAACGCATCCAGGCTTACGCCGCGACGCTCGGCCTGCCGTTTGTGGCCTGGGCCCGCAAGCCGTCGGCGCAAGGGATCCGGGAAGCCTGCCGGATCGAAAACATCGAACCGGAGGCGGCGATTATGATCGGCGACCAGATCCTGACCGACATCGTCAGCGCGCACCGGGCCGGCTGCCTGGCGGTCCTGGTCCGGCCCCGCTACAACCAGGAAGCGCTTCACGTGCGGCTCAAGCGATACCTGGAGCGCATCGTCCTTTCAGGCTACAAGCTGAAAACGGGCAAGCAGCGGCGCAAAAAAAAGAATTGACAGCCGGCCTAAGGCCTTATCCGGTGACCTTTACGCTCTTCCTCTGAATGTGATACAATTCTGGCATGCAAGCCTTTTGGCCCTATTTTTGCTGCGATGTCAAAGGAACGCTTGCGATACGGATATATGGAGGGATTTATCAGATGATCAGCGCAGGTGAATTTCGCAACGGCGTCACCTTTGAAATGGACGGCCAGGTTTTCCAGATTATCGAGTTTCAGCATGTCAAACCCGGCAAGGGATCGGCATTCGTCCGCACCAAGTACCGCAATGTCAAGACCGGCGGCGTCGTCGAGCGCAGTTTCAATCCGAGTGAGAAATTCGAGCGCGCACAGTTGGATCGGGCCGATATGACTTACCTCTACCGCGACGGCGACTTGCATTACTTCATGGATGTCGATACGTACGAACAAATCCCGTTCAGCACCGAAGTGCTCGGCGACACGCTCAAGTTCCTAAAAGAAAACATGGTCTGCAAGGTTTTGTCCTACAAGGGTGAGGTTTTCGGGATCGAGCCGCCGATTTTTGTCGAGCTGGAAATAACCGATTGCGAACCGGGCGTCAAGGGCGATACGGCGACCAACGTGACCAAGAACGCCATCGTCGAGACGGGCGCCCTGGTCAAGGTTCCGCTGTTTATCAACCAGGGCGAACGCATCCGCATCGATACGCGCACAGGCGAATACATGGAGCGCGCCTGACCGGCCATGCCCAACCCTTACCCGCACGCATCGATCCGGGGTGAGCGAACGATGGCCCAGGGCTTCGTCGCCCAGTACGCCGCCGAGGCCGCCATGCAGGCCGAAGGCGTGGCCGGGCTGGACACCAGCAGCGTGATCTCGCTGAAAGAGGCTTTCGGCGTCGAGCACGAGGGGAAGGGTGTCAAGGTCGTTTTCCGCGAGGGCAACGACGAAACGGTCGCCATCACGGTCTATCCGGTCGTCTTTTTTGGCACATTGATCCCTGAAGTCGCCTGGCAGATCCAGGAGCGGGTCAAGGCCGATGTCGAAAAGTATACGGGGCTGACGGTTGAAGCCGTCCATGTCCACGTCAAAGGTGTCGTCCTGAAGGAGGAGCGGTTATGAACGCGATCATCCGCCTGGCTTTTATCGTCCTGACCTTTCTGCTGGCGGTCTTCTCCTTTGTGTTTCTGCTGATGATGGTCAACAGCGACATATTAAGCCAGATGATCATCATGGTGACGTACCTGCGCGAACAGCGGACCTACCAGATCGTGGCGATCGTTTTTTGGCTGACGGTGCTGGTGCTTTGCCTGACCGGGATGGTCTACTCCATCCTGAGCGGCAGGCTGCGCCGGTCCAGAATCCGCAGCTCCGACATCGGCACGATCGACATCGGGGTCGACGCGATCGAATCCATCGCCCTGAACTCCGCGAAAACGGCCCAGTGCGGCATCAAGGCGGCCAAGGCCAAGGTGTCGCCGGCCAAAGGAGACAAGATCAGCGTCCTGCTTAACGCCATCTTGTACTCGGATGTCGAGGTGCCGGCCATGATGGCCAAGGTCCAGGACCGGGTCAAGAAGGACATTGAACGCTACACGGGTATCCCTGTCGCCCGGGTGGTGGTGCGCGTCAGCCGTGTTGAGCCGGTCGCGGCCCGCGTCGAGCGGTGAGTGACGTGAAAAAGTTCTGGCAGCATCTCGTCGAGAGCTTCAAAGGCCGCAACCCCGGCACTGTCGGGGCTGCGCTCGGGTTCGGACTGGCGCTGTCCCTGGTGATTTTCGGCCTGGTCAAGACCTTGTTCTTGATCGGCATGACCCTGTTGGGTTATTTCCTGGGCGTTCGTTATTTCAGCAACAAGGAAGCGTTCCGGAACTTGCTGGACAAAATTCTGCCGCCCGGCATGTTTCGTTGAGGGAGGACTGTCATGAGCCGCCGTGAAGCCCGGGAAAAAGCATTCATGCTGCTTTACCAGCTGGAAATACAAAGAGAAGATGAAGAGGCCCAGCTCGCCTCGTTCCTGGAGGAACGCGATGTCAACGAGCAGGACAAACCGTACCTGGTCAGCCTGGTCAGCGGCGTGCGCAGCACCCGGGACGACCTCGATGCCCGCTTCGCGCCGCTGCTCAAGCGCTGGACCAAGGAACGGCTGCCCAAGATCGATCTGACCATCCTGCGCCTGGCGGTTTACGAAATGTTCTACGTTGACGACGTGCCGCAAAATGTCGCCATTTCGGAAGCCGTACTGCTGTGCCGCAAATACACCAACGATGAGTCGCGTTCGTATATCAACGCCGTTTTGGGCCGGCTCAGCAACCCCGTGACAGCCGGTGATCCGCCATGAGGGACGCGATCACTGTCGCTGAACTGAACCGCTACGTCAATACACTGCTGGAATCAGACAGCCAGCTCAACCCGGTTCTGGTCAAAGGGGAACTCTCAGGCGTCAAGGCCTACCCGTCGGGACACATCTATTTTACGCTCAAGGACAGCGCCGCGGCGGTCAGCTGCGTCCTTTTCCGCGGGTATGCCGGCCGGCTCCGCTTTCAGCCGGAAAACGGGCTCAAAGTCATCGTCACCGCCAAGGCGACAGTTTACGACCGCGACGGACGCTTCCAGCTGCTGGTCATGGACATGTCCGCGGACGGCCTCGGGGCCCTATACCTGGCATTCGAGCAGCTCAAGCGGCGACTGGAGGCCGAAGGCCTGTTCGATCCGGCGCATAAACGCCGCCTGCCGCTGCTGCCCAGGGCCATCGGGGTGGTGACGTCGCCGGCCGGCGCGGTCATCCGCGACATCATCCAGGTACTGGGGCGCCGTTACCCCAATTTTCGCCTGCAGCTGATCCCCGTCCCGGTCCAGGGAGAGGGGGCGGCCGAGGCGATTGCGGCGGCGATCCGGCGCTTCAACGCGCTGGGCAGCGTCGATGTCCTGATCGTCGGACGCGGCGGCGGATCGCTGGAAGACCTCTGGCCGTTCAACGAGGAATGTGTGGCCCGCGCCGTATACGCGTCGCAGATCCCGGTCATTTCTGCGGTTGGACACGAAACAGATTTCACGATTTGCGATTTTGCCGCGGATGTACGGGCACCGACACCGTCGGCCGCCGCAGAACTGGCGATGCCGGTGCGCGCCGAACAGGAGACGCGGATCAGCCAGCTGCGCGACCAGCTGGCCAGGGCCCTGAACCGGCGGCTGGACCAGCAAAAACTGCGCCTGGAGCACCTGCGTCAGCACCGTGTCTTCCGCCAGCCGCTCGAACGGCTGGACCGCCGCCGCCAGGACCTCGATCGCCTTTCCGACGCGCTGCGGCGGGCGATGGGCGATCAGGCCGACCGAACCGGCCATCGTTTGTCGGTTCTGTGCGGCAAACTGGACGCCCTCAGCCCGCTCAAGGTCCTGGCGCGGGGCTACGGCGTCGTCCGCTCGGTGCCCGCCGGCCGAACCTTGCTGTCGACCGCGCTGATCCAGCCAAAAGACCTGGTTGACGTGACACTGACGGATGGAACGCTGCGCTGCGAGGTGCAGCAGATAACGGACTGGAGGATATCGGGAGATGGATCAGATGAATCACGCGCCTGACGAGGAACTGCTGTCGTTGACCTACGAACAGGCGCTGGCCGCGCTGGAAGCGGTGGTGGCCAAACTGGAATCCGGTGATGTGACGCTGGACGAGTCGATGCAGCTGTTTCGCAAGGGCACACTGCTGTCACGCATCTGCGCCGATCGCCTGGCGGCGATCGAGCGCCAGATCACGCAGCTGTTGGAAAAAGAGGACGGCAGCGTCGAAGAGAAGCCGTTTGCCAATGACTGACCAGCCAAGCAACCTGTTCGCCAGCCGTCTTCAGGCATACCAAGAACGGATCGAACGTGCGCTGCCGGAACTGGCCGGCGACCCGGATCCGCTGACGGGCGGTCTGGTGGTAACCGCGGCCCGCTACAGCCTGCTTGCGGGCGGCAAGCGCATCCGGCCGGTTTTGCTGCTCGCCGCAGCGGACATGCTGGCTCCTGACCAGGACGAGCATCTGGCCGGGCGATTGCTCCGGTTCGCCTGCGCCCTGGAGATGATCCACACCTATTCGCTGATTCACGATGACCTGCCCTGCATGGACGACGACGACCTTCGCCGCGGCCGGCCGACCTGCCACAAGGTCTATGGGGAAGCCATGGCCGTTCTGGCTGGCGACCACCTGTTGAATCGTGCCTACGAAGTCATGTTGTCGGCCGTCGAGCCAAGCCGTCCCGAGACGCTGGCTGCGGCGCAGCGCGTCAGTGCCGCCGCGGGACGATCCGGCATGATCGGGGGGCAGGTGCTGGATCTGCAGGCCGAAAATACGAGGCTTAGCCCGGACGCGCTCGAGCGGCTGCACCAGATGAAAACCGGTGCCTTGCTGGCCGTCCCCGCTGAAGCGGCCGCTTTGCTTTGCGGGGCCGATGAGGACACGGTCCGGCAGCTGGCCGCTTTTGGCCGGCACCTGGGACTGGCGTTCCAGATCCGCGACGACATGCTCGACCAGACCGCCGACGCCAAGACGCTGGGCAAAACAGCCGGCAAGGACCAGCGCGATATGAAATCGACTTTCGTGACGCTGTTTGGCCTGGAGGAAGCCGGACTTCGGCTCCGCCAGGAGACCGATGAAGCGGAAGAGAGCCTGGAAGCGCTCGATAAAACCTATGATACGAAGTTCCTGGTCAGCCTGGCGCGCTTCTTGCTGCGCCGGCGCCATTGAACCAACTAATTTTGAAAGTCCTGAGGAAAGCATGGCGCATCTGCTTGAACAAATCAAACACCCAGACCAGCTCAAGTCGCTGTCAAACGACCAGCTGGAGCAGCTGGCCGACGAAATCCGTGACCTGATCATCCGCACCGTCTCGGCTAACGGCGGCCATCTCGCGTCCAATCTCGGGATGGTTGAGCTGACCATTGCACTGCTGGTCACGTTCTCTTTTCCGCGCGACCAGATTGTCTTCGACGTCGGGCACCAGACCTATACCTGGAAAATACTGACCGGACGCCGGGAGCAATTCTGCAGCCTGCGTCAGTTGGGCGGTTTGTCCGGTTTCCCCAAGGTCAGCGAATCGGACTACGATTGCTTCAACACCGGCCATTCGAGCACATCGATCTCCGCCGCGCTCGGTTTGGGCCGGGCCCAGCGCTACCTGGAGCACGCCGGGCTCACGATCGCCGTCATCGGCGACGGCGCTCTTACCGGCGGCATGGCCTTCGAAGCGCTGAACGATGCCGGGCAGTCCGGCGAGAACCTGATCGTCATCCTCAACGACAACCAGATGTCGATCGGCCGCAATGTCGGCGGCCTGGCCCGCCATCTGGAAAAACTGCGGATCTCGACGCCTTACCTGCGCATGCGCGGCAGCATCGAAAACCTGGTCGTGCGTATCCCGCTGATCGGCCGCCCGTCGCTGCGTTTGCTGCGCCGCGCCAAGCAGCTGACCCGCATGGCGATCCTGCGCCAGGGCGTCTTTTTCGAACAGCTCGGCTTCAAGTACTACGGGCCGATCGACGGACACGACCTGCCGGGGCTTATCCAGCACCTCAAAGCCATCTCCGGGCTGGGCGGTCCGCTCTTGCTCCATGTTGTCACACAAAAGGGCCGGGGCTACCGCTACGCCGAAGAGTCGCCCGACCTCTACCACGGCGTCGCCCCATTCGTTGTCGAGAACGGCGTCGCCAACGGATCGGGTGCGGTGCACTCCTTTTCCGACGCTTTCGGCCGGGCGCTGGTCGATCTGGCCTTCCATAACAGCCGGATCTGCGCCATCTCCGCCGCCATGACCAGCGGTACCGGGCTGACCGGTTTTGCGAAGGCTTTCCCGGCCCGCTTTTTTGATGTCGGCATCGCCGAACAGCACGCCATGACGCTGGCGGCCGGCCTGGCCGCGGGCGGGCTGCAGCCGGTTGTCGCGCTCTACTCGACCTTCCTGCAGCGCGCTTACGACCAGCTCCTGCACGATGTCTGCCTGCAGTGCCTGCCGGTCGTGATTACCGTTGACCGCGCCGGCATCGTCGGCGAGGACGGTGAAACGCACCAGGGGATTTACGATTTGAGCCTCCTGCTGCCGCTGCCTGGCTTGGAGATTTTCTGCCCGGCTACCTACGAAGACCTGGAAACGGCGCTCGGCTATGCCGTCCAGGCCGGCAAGCCCGTCGCGATCCGCTATCCGCGCGGCCGCCCCTGGCCGGGCCGGCTGCCGCAGCCCCAGGCAACTAAATCGCCGGAACCGGCCGGACCGCAGGACACTTGCCTGCTGGAGCGCTACCGGCTGCGCTGCCTGCGTCCGGGCAGCCAGGTGACGCTGGTGGCGCTCGGCACCCTGGCGGGTCCCGCGCTGGAAGCGGCCGGCAGGTTGGCAGGGGAGGGCATCGACGCCGAAGTCCTGTCAGTATTCTGTGTCAAGCCGTTCGATCTGGATTCGCTGGCCCGGTCAGCCAGGCGCACCGGCCATGTCCTGATGCTCGAAGAGAGCCTGGTCAAGGGCGGCATGGGGCAAACCGTTCTGCCCGACTTGCTGCGCCTTTGCCCGGGAACAATCTGCCGTCTTCTAGGCATCGAGGACCGCCCGCTATGCCAGGGCAAGCGGGACGAACTGCTCCGGGCCCAAAAGCTTGACAGCGAAGGCATTGCCGCAGCCGCGCGGGCGCTGCTCAACGGGTGCAGCCGAAGCGGATCTGCGCTATAATCGAGGAAACGGGCATCACAGGAGGGTTTATGCGCATCGGGCTTTATGCCAATCCCGACAAAGATCCCGAACTCAAAGTGACAAGCCGGGCCGCGGAACTGATCCGTCGGGCCGGCGCCGTCGCCGTTGTCGCGCCGGATGCGCTGCCGGTGCCGGGAACCGAGCGGGCCGCCTATGCAACCTGCGACTGCCTGATCAGCCTGGGCGGAGACGGGACGTTCTTGTCCGCCGTGCACCTGCCCTGCTGCGAGGATCTTCCGGTCATCGGGGTCAATCTGGGCCGGGTCGGCTTCCTATCCGAGATCCATCCGGACCATCTCGAGCCGGCGATCACAAGGCTCGCGGCCAACGCCTGGTCCATGGAACAGCGCATGATGCTCGATGTCGCGTGCTTCGACGTGCAAGGCCGGCTGGTGGAGGAAGGGCGGGCCCTGAACGACGCGGTTGTGTCGCGCGGCGGCCGTTCGCGTATCGTGAGCCTTGAACTAACGATCAACGACGTGCTGGTCGACCGCATTCCCGGCGACGGCCTGATCGTATCGACCCCGACGGGATCGACGGCCTATTCGCTGTCATCGGGCGGCCCGATCATCCACCCGGAGCTGAACTTGCTGCTGATCACGCCGGTCTGCCCGCACACGCTGCACAACCGCAGCTACATCGCCTCGGACGCCAGCCAGGTCGTGGTCCGGATCTGCGACTACCCGCACCAGGCGCTGCTGTCGATTGACGGCCGCCAGGAGGTCTTGCTGGACTCCGATAGCACCGTGGTGATCCGGCGCTCATCGCGCAACCTGAAAATCATCCGCTTGGGACCTGACCATTTTTACGCGACGCTGCCGCAGAAAATCCATGCTCGAGGGAGGACCTACTATGAAACCATCGAAGAGCGAGAGACAAGCCCGTCTGCTTCAGGTGATCCGGGACCAGGTCATCACGACGCAGGATGAACTGGCGTCCAGCCTGAACGCGGCCGGCATGGAGGTGACCCAGGCGACGATATCACGCGATATCAAGGAACTGGGCATCATCAAGGTGGCGACGGCTTCGGGGGTACAGAAATACGTTCCGATGGAGCGGTCCGGCGAGGCGGCGTCCGGCCGCCTGATGAAAGTCTTCGCCGAGGCGGTGGTGCAGATCGACGTGGCCATGAACCTGGTGATCGTCAAGACCCTGCCCGGTATGGCCCAGGCCGGCGCGTCGGCGCTGGATTCGATGCACCTGCCCGAGATCGCCGGATCGATCGCCGGAGACGACACGATCTTTGTCGCCACGCACGCGCCTGAGCAGGCCGAGACGTTGGGGCGGCTGCTGGGCAGGATCGCCCGCCAGGCCGGATCGAAGAACGGAACCTGACAGGAGCCAGCCATGCTCGAACGCATCGAGATCCACGATTTTGCCCTGATCGAGAACATCGTCATGGAGCCCGGCCGCGGACTGCTGGTTTTGACCGGCGAGACCGGCGCCGGAAAATCGATCCTGATCGATGCCATCAGCGCCCTGTCCGGGGGCC
>JAAZFW010000014.1 GCA_012511525.1 Clostridiaceae bacterium | reverse complement strand
GCCGGCATGATGTTGTTGAAGGCAGGCGCCAGGGCCGGGTTGGCCAGCAGGTTCCCAAAGCCAGAAACAGCCATCAGGAACACGCCAAGGGCGATGACCAGCGTCGTGACGATCGAGCTGGTCGCCATCGCGATCGTCGACACCAGTTCGCCCTCCTCGGTCTGGGCCGATACGCCGGCCTTGTCCATTGCGTTGAGAGCGCAGGGGATCTTCAGATTGGTCAGGTTGCCGGTCACAAAGGCCAGGTAGCTGCCGGCGGAACCGAGCATGGGGACGAATGTGACGAATTCGATGATCGTGACCGGTATGAAAATGATCGCGGTCGGGATGAAACCGGCGGCGAAAGCCGGCCAGGCGATCGGCGCGGCGAAAATCAGGCTGCACAACACCGGGAACGAGAGAAACAGGAGCAAGGCCGCGCCGTTCCAGATCCGGCCGTAGACGTGGGTTAGGTGTTCAAAAGAACGATCTGCTTTCATGGGGCACCTCCTAGGACAGCCAGCGGGTAAGCGGAACGGCCAGAACCATGCCGGCCACCATCGAGATGGGCAGCGCGTACTCGTTTAGCCAGGTCCATTTCAGCTTTTTGACCAGAAGGCCGCATCCCACCATGACCAGCGCGGACAGCGCCATGACGAAAACGGGGATCCAGCCTGCCAGCCCCAGCGAGATATCCTTGAAGACCATGCCCAGGAAGGTGGCGATCATGCCCAGGAAGAGGGCAGACATCAGGATTTTGCTCCAATGGGGGTCACGGGTGCCAACCCGCGACAGGCCTTGCTTGTATTTTTCAACCAGGAACAAGCTGAGCACCAGACCGCCGACGACGCAGACCGACATGACGGCCGTGATGGTGACAAACTGGCCGGCCGTGATGCTGGCGGCTGTGATCTCGCTGACGGAGGCGATCTGGCCGGTCTTGACGAAGCCTTCCATGGCGTTGGCCGCCGCCGCGGTTTCGTAGGTCAGCGCCCCGATGATCGACAGCCGCAGCCAGGGCAGGGCCGACCCCAGCTTGCCTGCCAGGGCGATAACCCCGATCAGGATGGCAACAGCCGGCGCCACGGTGAATACGGCGGCGTTGGCGATTGTTTTGCGGATTTTATCAGGGGGGATTTTGAGGATCCTGGCGCGCCGGATGGCCCGGACCAGGAAGAAGATGGATTGGGCGACGACAAACAGGATGATCGCGCCGGCCAGCAGGTAGAGGATCGGGCTGTTCGATGAAAAAGCCATGGTCATTCCTCCAGGTTCGCTTTGTTCTAAGCGTAGCGTCAACCGGATGGGCTGTCAACGAAAACCGCCTTTCCCTCTAGTCGAACCGGCTGTCTTTGCTTACAATAAAGTGATGAAAATGAAGCTTGAACAGGATAACTCCGCAGATGCTGTCCGCTCCAACCGGACCCTGCCGGCCTGGGCCAGCCTGGGTTTGTTTCTGCTGGTCGCTCTGCTGGCCGTTTTGCTGCCGTCCGAGCCGCTGTTGCTGGGCCAGGATCCGGTCACCTACCTGGAATCGGACTGGCAGGTCGTTTTGCCGGACGGATCGGTTCAGGTCACCGATCTGCCTGCGGCCATCGCCCTGCCGCCAGATGCTGCCTATTCAGCGCACTACACCTTCCGGCAGGCCTATCCCGAGGGCATGGTGCTGCGCATCCGGTCGTCGATGCAGGCGGTGGCCATTTTCCTTGACGGGGTTTGCCTTTTTCAATCGGAAAAGCCCCGGGACAGCTGGATCCATGTTCCTGAGGCGAGCGTCTGGTATTTCGTCAATTTGCCGTCCGAATTGCAGGGGAAAACGCTGGTCCTGGAGCTGTCTTCACCGATCCCAGCCTTTTCCGGGCAGATCAACCCGGTTGCCATCGGCAGCGGCGACGCCCTCCTCTACGACCTGCTGTCCAGCAACTGGATCAACCTGTTGATCGTCCTGTTCCTGGTGGTTCTGGGCTTTCTGGCCATCCTGTTCGCATTCCTGATCCGCCAGGTCCAGAACAACCGCCTCCTCTACCTGGGTCTGTTCGCGATTTTTATCGCCCTCTGGCTGCTTTCTGAAACCCGGCTGATGCAGTTTTGGGTAGGCAACCGATTCCTGATCGGCTCGATCAGCTACATCCTGATCGCCCTGGTTCCTGCGTCGCTCCTGCTTTACCTGCGCGACACCGCGCTGAATCGCCATCGGCGTTTGCTGGATGTTCTGGCCGCTGTCTTTGCCGCGCTGTGCGTGGTCAATCTGGTGCTGCAGCTGACCGGCGCGGTTCCGCTGATCCGGTCGGCTGTCGTGACCAACAGCCTGACCCTGGCGGCGATTCTTTTGGTCATCGGTCTGCTTGTTTGGGAGATGCGAAGACACAAGAGCCGCACGGCAGGCAATTTCCT
>JAAZFW010000125.1 GCA_012511525.1 Clostridiaceae bacterium | reverse complement strand
GCTTCGTTGGTCTTTTCCAGGATCGAAGGCAGGACGCCGACGACGGTGTTGTCGGTCAGGTTGGAGAAGCAGTCGACTTGCTTGGCAATCAGGGAATCGGCGGCTAAGGTGACTTCGGACTGGGCGGTTACGCCGATGGCCTCGATGGCAAAGCCGTATTGGCCGGCTTTGGCTTCGTACTCCGCAATCGCCGAAACCGAGTTGGGTTCGCTGGTGGTATAGAGAATGCCGATCGTGTCGGCCTCCGGCTGCAGTTTGCGGATCAGCTCCAGCTGGGCGTCAACCGGCAGCTTGTCGCTGGTGCCGGTGATGTTGCCGCTGTCCAGCTTGGCCTCAACCGGGTCCGTGATGGCGGAAAAGACGACCGGGATATCCTTGTCCTCGGCAGCCGCGTAGCAGGCGGTCGCCGACGGGGTCGCGATGGCACACATCAGGGCCACGTTTTTGGCTGAAAAAGTCTGGGCGATCTGGGTGGCGATCGCACCGTCAAAACCGGCGTTCTGGTAGTCGATGGTGAAGTCCTGGCCTTCAGTCAAGCCGGCGTCCTTCAGCCCCTGCAGAAATCCCAGACGGCAGTTGTCCAGCGAGGCGTGCTCGCCGAACTGGGAGATGCCGATCACCGGGGTCTGGCTGCAGCCGGCCGCGGCGGCGCTAACAAGGGTGACTATAAAGACCAGCAAGACTATTTTTGCGAATAAAGATGTTTTTTTCATCGTGTTTCTCCTATTCCGTATGCGTGCCTGGCACGCCGATCTTTTTTCAAGCGACATTTCTGCGCTAACCGGTCACCGTCGCCATCGTCTGCCTGCCTGGTTCATAACCTGCCTCCTCCTGGTGTTAACATAAAAAAACAGCCCTGTCCCCCTGAGGGACAAGACTGACGTCCTGCGGTGCCACCCTGATTGATCATAACCATGATCCGCTCGTTCCCGCACCTATATGCGGGCCGCCTGGTTAACGGATACGGCTTCCGTCGGCTATTAGGGCCGCCCTCCAAAGTCCATTCGCCCCGCGTCCGGCTGCCGCGATCACACCAGCCGCAGCTCTCTGTCAACCGACCCTCGAGGGTACTTCTCTTTGTCACAGGTTTAAAGGTATTCAGCTAACCTGATTGTAGGCACGCGTATTCGGTTTGTCAAGCCGCACCTAGCCCCGCATCTCGCCCGGGTCCGTTTCGTTCCAGCGGTAGCGCCTGTTTTTTCGCAGCAGCTCCAGGTCACAATTCAGGCAAAGCCCGTTATGGCAGCAGATGACGCCGCCACAGCGGGAGCAGCGCCATATCCCGACCTCCCGCTTCAAGAAGCTGGCTATGCCCCGGTCGCGGATCCAGGTCAGGTTGTCGATCATGCTCATGTGGTATTTCGTCCGGTAGCGACGGTCCAGCGCTTTGAGCTGCTTACAGGGAAAAGATGCGCACTGGAAGCAATAACGGATTTGACCCGTTGCCAGCTGCGCGCACCGATCGCCCATGTGGAGGCAGTTTTTACCCCTGGGCAGGCATCCCGGGCAGGTGGTCCTGCGAAACCCCTGCCGGTTGAGGTCGTATAAACCAGACTGGTAAGCCATGCACAGGCGGCAATTCATGCCGCAGGGCGCGATCAGCTGCTCATCCATCGTCAATCACCTCGCGTCTAAGTGACTGTTCATCAATAAGCTCAGTTTAACATCAAATGAGGCGGTCAGCATGCGCGGCATGGTACAATAATCCAGAATAAACGGCG
>JAAZFW010000124.1 GCA_012511525.1 Clostridiaceae bacterium | reverse complement strand
GGCAACGACTGGGGTTTTTTCGCCCAGGGCCTGACCGCGCTGCGCGCGCTGCGCTGGATGGATGCCTACGGAAAAGGCGAAGACCTCAAGATCCTGATGCGGGCCTGGGTCCAGGCGCTCACCGCGTCTCAGGACTTGTTCTTCACCCAGGAGCTGCACCCGCTAAGCGGCGTGCCCAGCCAGTCGTCGGCCTGGTACTCCAGTTCGATGCTCTTTTACCTGCACGCCGTACGCCGGTTGGGGCTGCTCGGCTGATCATGCCAGAGGAGGCAGCGATGCACGTCACGTGGAACCACAAGGCCCTTGAAGTATGCCGGTCGACCGTCTTCCCGGCGCCGTACCTGGGCCGGAAGCAAACATCTTTTGTCATTTTTGCGCACCGTGCGGGCGGCGAGCTGGCCGTGCGCTATGACCAGGCCGTCCAATCGGTCTGCATCCGGCCGCGGTCCCTGGGCCTAAGCTGGGTCCAGGACGGTCCGGTTGTCCGTGTCCGGGTCGACAGGCCCTGCAATTTCTCGCTCGAGATCAACGACAGCACCGACAACGCCCTGCTGGTCTTCGCGAGCGGCCCCGACCAGCTCCAGAAGCAGGATTACGGGCACGTGCTCTATTTTGCCCCCGGGGAGCACACGGCGGGCCTGATCGAGGTGCACGAGGACAACACCCTGATCGTCCTCGACGAAGGCGCCAAAGTCCACGGCAAGATCCTCGCGCAAAACAAGCGGCGCGTGGCGGTTTCCGGACGGGGTATCCTGAGCATGGAAAACTATGAGCGGCAGCGGTCGAGCTGGGAGCTGCTGCTGGATTTTCGCGCCTGCACGGATATCACCGTGGAGAATATCACCATCACGGACAGCTGCGGCTGGAGCTGCCGCGTCTTCGGCTGTGATGATGTCCAGATCCGAAACCTCAAGATCATCGGGCAGCGGGGCAATTC
Organism: Clostridiaceae bacterium; assembly: GCA_012511525.1. Lineage (GTDB taxonomy): Bacteria > Bacillota > Clostridia > Saccharofermentanales > UBA5734 > JAAYBY01. The sequence continues at coordinate 2,153 of JAAZFW010000124.1, read as the reverse complement.
CGACGGCATCGATGTCTGCGGCTCGCGCCGGGTGCTGGTCGAAGGCTGCTTTACCCGGGTCTGGGACGACTCGCTGGTGGCCAAGGCCTTTGATACTGGCGACCTGGCCCATGTCCTGTTCAAAAACTGCACGCTCTGGAACGACTTCGCCCGCCCGATCGAGGTGGGGGTGGAACTGCGTGCCGAGCGGGTGCATGACATCCGGTTCGAAAACATCGACATCATCCACTCGCCGACCGGCTATCCCCTGATGGGCATCCACCACGGCGACCGCGCGGCGGTTTCGGATATCCATTTCGAGGATATCCGCATTGAGGACACGCCCGGCGCCCAGCTGTTCGACATCCGGATCACGGACTCGGTCTGGAACGAAGACCACCAAAAGGGTCCGATCCGGGACATCTTTTTTCGCAACATCAGCGTCCTGGATACGCTGCCGGTCTCCCTGTCCCGCTCGCGCATCCAGGGCTACAACGAACAGGCGGATGTCCGCCATGTTGTCCTGGAAAACATCCGCTTCCAGGGCCGGGCGGCCCGCGACGCGGCATCCTGCGGGCTGCAGCTGATGGATCATGTCTCGGACGTGCAGATCCTGGCCGATGAAGGCCCGTTCCTGGATCCGGTTAAGACCAGAATCGAGCCGGCCAGCCCCCTGCTGCTGCAGCCGGAGGGTTTCTACCGCGGCTCCTTCCGTGTCGTCCTGACCAACACAGCTGACCGCGAGCAGTCTGCAGCCTGCTGGTATAAGCTGTCGCCGTCCGGCCGCGGCACCTGCCTGCCGGAACGGGAGACCGTCTGCCTGCTGCCGGGCGAAACCGTCTGCCGGACCGTCCAGGTGACGGTCCCGCCCGGCAAGTTCTGCCTGCATCTGGAGTCGCCGGACAGCTTTGTCCTGCCGGACTGGCACCTGTCTGAACAGGATCTGGTTTTGCCCGAAGCGCTCAGCCAGGCTCCGGCCTACCCGGTGACCAACTGCCGCGGCGAAACAGCCGGCAGCGTCAAGCTGGCCTGCCGTGACGGCCAATTGCTGATCGAATCCGATCTGCTCAAAACTGGCGGCATCGTCCTGTACGCGGCAAAACCGGTGCCGACCGCGCCGGGTCAAGTCGTCTTCTCGGTCGAGGAAACCGACCAGGGCATGGCTCCCGCCATCCTGGCGGGCCGGCACGGCCTGGAGCTGGCGCCGCAGCTGCGCTGCCCGGCGGAGATCACGTATGTCTTCAAGAATGAGCCCAAGGTGGATCGGATCGCCCGGCTGCCCATCGCCGACAAGATCAACGGGATCAGCATCGTTCCCCTGAGCCTTCTGGGCCTGGATTCAGACAGCGGCGTGTTCTGGCTGGAGATCGAGGCCGTGACCGATCTGCCCAGGCGGTACCCAGTCTGCCTGTTCGGATCGCAGGTGCCGGACCAGATCTGCCACATGTTCGCCCGGGCCGTACCCGCGGACCTACAGAGCAGGAGGAACGGCGATGCGTAACGTTTCAACTCGGCCCGGCCGGGAAGCCGGCCAGCGCCGGATCCTCGTCCTCAGCTGGCTGACCTACTGCCTGGCCTATATGCTGCGCGTCAACATCAACGTGGTGATTCCTGCGCTGGCGCAGACCTTCGATTATACCTACACCCAGCTGGGCCTGGTCACCAGCCTGTATTTTGTGACCTACATGACCGGCCAGGTGATTAACGGCTACCTGGGGGACCGGGTCAACAGCAAGCTTTTGATCCTGATCGGGTTGGTCGGCTCGGCCCTGTGCAACCTCGGGGTCGCCCTGGCGCCGTCCATGACCGTGCTGGCTGTCTGTTGGGCGGTCAACGGCCTGGTGCAGTCGATGCTCTGGGCGCCCCTGATGAAGACCTTGTCGGTCTGGTTCTATGGCTACCAGCTGGGCCGGGTCTCGATCATCATGTCCTTCACCATGATCATCGGCTATGCCGCGTCCTGGGGTTTTTCGTCGGTGCTGGTGCGCCAGGCGGGCTGGGCGTCGGCGTTCGTGGTTCCGGCCGTCCTGGTGCTGGTCTATGCGGTCGTGATGGCGGTCCTGTTTGTCGGCAAGCCCGGAAACGGTAAAGAGGACACACCGGCCGAGAATCGCCCGGAACAGCCATCGCCTGTGTCCGATCCGCCGTCGACTCTGGCCTTCATCCGCATGATC
>JAAZFW010000123.1 GCA_012511525.1 Clostridiaceae bacterium | reverse complement strand
GAACCGACCAGCGGTCTGGATCCGCTGATGCAAAGCCGCTTTGTCGCGTTGATCCGCCAGGAGCGCGACCGGGGCAAGACGATCCTGATGTCGAGCCACAGCTTCGAGGAAGTCGATAAAACCTGCGACCAGGTGCTGATCATCCGGGAGGGCCGGATCATCCACGAAGGCAGCACGGAAATGCTCCGACGCAGCCGAACACGCACCTATCTGCTGCAGACCGCCCGGCCGGACGCGGCCGCATCCGCGCTGACCGAGGCCGGTTTCCCGGCCCGGGCAACGGACAACGGCACCATCGAGGTCCCGGTTTCCGGCGATGCGGTCGACCGGTTCATCAAGACCGTCGCAGCGCTTCAGGTTGTTGACTTGAATGTCAAGCACCAGAGCCTGGAGGAGCATTTCATGCGCTTTTATCAGCAGGGTGGAGAGGAGGGGTCCCGATGAGCCTGGCGCTGCTAAGGTACACCATCCGGAAGAACGGTCTCCTGCTGGTGATCTTCTACGCTGTCCTGGCGTTCTACCTGGCCGTCATGATCAGCATGTACAATCCGGAGGATATGGCCGAGATCACCGGAATGCTCGACTTGTTCCCCGAGGACCTGATGCAGGCTATGGGCTTCTCGCAGCAGGTCAGCGACTTGACCGGTTACCTGGCAAGCTGGCTGTATGGCCTTTTGATGCTGGCGTTCCCGATGGTCTACTGCATCATCTTGAGCCAGCGCCTGGTGGTGCGCAAGGTCGACAGCGGCTCCATGGCCTATTTGCTGGCCACCCCCAACTCCCGGATCCGGATCATCGTGACCCTGGGTGCCTACGCGCTCCTGTCCGTAGGGCTTTTGTTCATGCTCCTTTTCGGTACCGGCGTTGCGCTGGCCGAGGCGATCCATCCCGGTCAGCTGGCAATAAAACAGTTTTTGCACCTGAACATCACGACCATGCTGATCAACCAGCTGGTGATCATGATCGGCTTTTTCTTTTCCTGCCTGTTTAACGACGCGTCACGGGCCGGCGGCTTTTCTGCCGGTCTTCCCATCGCCTTTTTGCTGCTGAACATGCTGGGCGGCGTATCAGAGGACTATCAATGGCTGAAGCGCTTGTCACCGTACGGCTGGTTCGACCCGCTGGAACAGATCCGGGGCGAGATGCCATGGACGGTCAACCTGGTCTTTGCATCCGGTGCGGCGGTGCTGTTTGGCGCCTCCATTTTCGTATTCAAGCGCAGGCAGCTGCCGATCTGAATCGGCCTTGGGAGGTGCGAGATGTTAATCGGACGACTGAACCATCCTGAATCGAACCTCAGCCCCACGCACAGGTTCTTGCGGCGCGGCACGAATATTTCCCTTGAGCCGGATATCCAGATTGCGTCAGGCGATGCTTTCGGCTGGTCCTGGACCACGCTGATGGATGTCGGCGTCGATATCGCGTACGCCTGGCCGACGGAGAACTATATCGGTGCCGTCTGCCTGAAGCTGGCCGATGGCGCCGCCGTCCAGGCGGCGGAAGTCTGGTGCGGGAGCGGGGACGATCTTCGCTGCTGCGGCCGCCATGACGCCCGGACCGGCGAAAGCTGCGGCGGCGCCATCGACATCGCGGTCGGGGTGACGG
>JAAZFW010000122.1 GCA_012511525.1 Clostridiaceae bacterium | reverse complement strand
GGCCGCCCTCCGGTCCGATGATCAGGCTGATCGAATGCGGCACGTCGCCGCCCTCCCCGAGCGCGGCACGCAGCGTGTGCGTCCGCTCGAGCTCCCAGGGGATCAGGGCCAGCGAGGCCGCGGCGGCTTGCCGGGTGCAGTCGGCAAACGACAGGGGCGACGCTACCTCGGGCACCATCCCGCGGCCGCACTGCTTGGCAGCCTCCGCGGCAATTTTCTGCCACCGGGCGGTTTTCCGGTCCCGGTCGCGCGCCTGGATCAGCGCGACGCTGCGCTGGCAGGCGACCGGCACAATCCGGCCCACGCCCAGCTCGACTGATTTCTGGATGATCTGGTCCAGCTTGTCGCCCTTGACCAGGCCCTGGTAGAGCGTCACGTGATACGCCGGTTCGGTCTGGTTGGGGGTCTGGCTCAAAACCGCCAGGTCGACACCATCCGCCGTCACGCGTTCGATCCGGCAGTCGAGGTCGGTGCGGGCGCCGTCGCAGACCTCAATCCTGTCGCCGGTGCGCATGCGCAGGACCGTCGCGATGTGGCGGGCGTCAGGCCCCGTCAGGCGCAAAGACCGCTGCTCAGGGTCGACAACAAGCTCGATAAAAAAACGCGGCATCCGCTGCTCCTTCCCGATTCTTTCTGGGAAAATGATAGCATGGCAGCCTTCCTGCCGCAATCCGGCTTGCGCCGGCCGGGCCGCTGCCGCTACAATAATGGCAAGACAGCAAGACCTGTGAAAGGACAAGATGACCGATTTACGTGCACCGACCCTGGCCGAGGCCCTGCTGGGCTGGTTCGACCGCACCCGGCGCGACCTGCCCTGGCGCCGTGACCGGACGCCCTACCGCGTCTGGCTGGCCGAAATCATGCTGCAGCAAACCCAGGTGCAGACCGCCATCCCCTACTTCGAGCGTTTCCTGGCTCGCTTCCCGACCCTGGCCGACCTGGCCGCGGCCGATGAACAGGCGGTCCTCAAACTCTGGGAGGGTCTGGGCTATTACAGCCGCGCCCGCAACCTGCTGCATGCCGCCAAACAGGTCGTCCGCGATTTTGGCGGCCAACTGCCTTGTGAATTCAAGGCTCTGCGCGCCCTGCCCGGCATCGGGGAATACACGGCCGGTGCGATCCTGTCGCTGGCCTGCGGAGCAAAAACGGCGGCTGTGGACGGCAATGTCGTGCGTGTCATATCGCGCTGGAGCGGTTCCGCCTGGTCTGCCAAATCCGCTCAGGACCGGCGCCAGGCGGCGGACTATGTCCTGGCCCAGATGCCGGACAGCCGCCCCGGTGATTTCAACGAGGCCCTGATGGACCTGGGCGCGACCGTCTGTCTGCCCCAAAATCCGCGCTGCGCGGCCTGCCCGCTCGCTTGGGGCTGCCAGGCCCTGCGCACAAACCTGACCGGCGCCTTGCCGCTAAGGGACAAGAGTCCGGCGGTTCCGACAGAACACCGCCTGCTGCTGCTCGTCGCCGCAGCCGGCCTCTGGCACGTCCGCCAGCGCCCTTCGGACGGCCTGCTGGCTGGCCTGTTCACCTTCGACTGGCTCTCGCCCAATCGAGATCCAAAGCGCTTCAGGATCTATCTGCAGGGCCGGGACGATATCCTGGTCCGAACGCTTCCTTCCCTGACGCACCGTTTCAGCCACCTGGCCTGGCACATCGACGCTCTGCGCCTCGAACTGCCCCGGGCCGATCTGGACGAACTGGCGTGCTGGCTGGATGCGAACGAGCCTCAGCCGGAAGGCCGCTGGGTCGACCGGCAGGATTTGGATCAGCTGCCCTTTCCGGCCGCGGTCGACCGCTACCGCCGCCAGGAATTGGACGAGCCGTTTAATCCGTCTCCAGTGTCGCTTTGAGCAGGTCGCGCACCTGCTGGGGATCCGCTTTCTGGCCGCTGCGGCGCATCACCTGACCGACCAGGAAGCCGAACGCCTGGCGCTTGCCGGACCGGTAATCCAGGACCGCGTCCGGGCAGGATTCCAGAACCGCATGGACAACCTGGCGCAGCGCGTGCGGGTCGTCCATCCGACGCAAGCCGGCTTCATCGGCTGCCGTGTCGGGATCCGCGCCCTCGTCCAGGACTTTTTGGAAAACCACGCGTGCGGCTGTCCGGTTGAGCTCCCCCGCCTCGACCATGCCGATGATCCGGGCCAGGGCGGCCGGATCGAGGGTTAGCTCATCCGGGCGGCTGCCGCGCGCCTTGACCGCTTGCAGAAACTCGCCCATCAGCCAGGCCGCGGCGTCGCGCGGCCGGCCGGACAGCCGGGCCGTCTGTTCGAACAAGGCAGACAAGGCCGGGTCGGTCGTCAGCACGGACACCTCGTAATCGCCCAGGCCGAACTCGGCCTGGTAGCGTTGCCGTTTGGCGGCCGGCAGTTCAGGTTGGCTGGCCTTGATTCGCTCGATCCAGGCGTCGTCGATCACGACGGCCGGCAGATCCGGATCCGGAAAATAGCGGTAATCCTGGGCGTCTTCCTTGCTGCGCATGGCAAAGCTGGCATCCTTGTTCTCGTCCCAGCGGCGCGTCTCCTGGCTGACGGACCGGCCCTGCCGGAGCCATTCGGCCTGGCGGCGGCTTTCCGATGCGATCGCGCGCCCGATGGCCTTGAAGGAGTTCATGTTCTTGATCTCCGTCCGCGTGCCAAGCTTTTCGCTGCCGGCCGGCCGGACCGAAATGTTCACATCCGCGCGCAGCGATCCTTCCTGCATGCGGCAATCGGAAATGCCCAAAAAGAGCAGTATTTCGCGCAGCCTCTCGAGGAAAGCCAACGCTTCCTCGGCCGAGCGCAGATCCGGCTGGCTGACGATCTCCAGGAGCGGGACGCCGCAGCGGTTGTAGTCGATCAGGGTCACATCTTCCCAGGGATCGTGGATCAGCTTGCCGGCGTCTTCCTCGATGTGGATCTCGCGCAGGCGAATCCGGCGCCCGCCGTCCGGCAGATCCAGGCAGCCGTCCAGCCCGATCGGCTGGTGAAGCTGGGAAATCTGGTAGGCCTTGGGCAAGTCCGGGTAAAAATAATTTTTGCGGTCAAAACGGGTGACCTGGCTGACGCGGCAACCGGTCGCCAGGCAGGCGCGCAGGGCGAAGTCGACCACGGCGCGGTTCAGCACCGGCAAAGCCCCGGGCAAGCCCATGCAGACGGGGCAGCACTGCGTGTTGGCCTCCTGGCCGAAGTCGGTCGGGCAGGCACAGAAAATCTTGCTCCTGGTCGCCAGTTCGACATGTACCTCAAGTCCGATGACTGTCTCGTATGTCATGCGCTCACCTCCCCGTCCACCGCGCAGTGCGTAACAGGCTGCGCCGACTGGATGTGTTCGCCCGCCGCAAGCAGCAGACGATCGGAAAAGGACGGGCCGGTCAGCTGCATCCCCACCGGCAATCCCTGGCTGTCCTGGCCGAACGGCAGCGCCAGGGCGGGCAATCCAGTCAGGTTGGCCGCGACGGTATAGCGGTCGCTCTGGTACATCGCCAGCGGATCTGCCAGCGAAGCGCCAAGCGGCGGCGCCGTCGTCGCGCTGACCGGCGACAGGATCAGGTCGACCCGGCGCAGCGCCTCGGCGTAGCGGTCGCAGACCAGGCGGCGAACTTTGAGCGCCTGCAGGTACCAGGCGTCGTAAAATCCGGCACTGAGTGCAAAGGTGCCCAGCAAGATCCGCCGCCTGACTTCACGGCCAAAGCCCTCGCTGCGCCCCCGGGCGTAATAGTCGCCGATATCGGCGACATCGGCGTCGTCCGGGCGATAGCCATAGCGGATGCCGTCGAACCGGGCCAGGTTCGAACTGGCCTCGGCGGTGGCGATCAGGTAGTAAGCCGGGACAGCCTCGTCAAGCAGGGGCATGGCCAGCGGTTCAACGGATGCGCCCAGAGCCTCCAGCTGCCGGATGGCTGCCGCCCTGGCGGCGCTTATCGCCGGCTGAACCGGGGCGGCATCGTCCAGGCACCCAACCGTCAAGCCGGCCAGAGGCCGTCCGGCGCCGCCGGTCCAGGCCTTGAGTTTGCAGTCAGCCGGCAGGGGCGAATCGGGCAAGGACGTGCTGTCCCGGCTGTCCGGACCCGCCAGGATCTCGTACAGGATCCGGCAGTCTCCGGCGGTCAGCGCCATCGGCCCGATCTGGTCGAGCGACGAGGCATAGGCGATCAGGCCATAGCGGGAAACGGTGCCATAGGTCGGTTTCAGGCCGGTCAGGCCGCACCAGGCGCAAGGCTGGCGGATCGAGCCGCCGGTGTCCGAACCCAGCGCAAGCAGCACCTGCCCGGACGCTGTGGCCGCGGCCGAACCGCCGCTGGAGCCGCCCGGGACATGGCCGGGCCGCCAGGGGTTCATCGTCGGGCCAAACCAGGAGGTTTCGGTCGTGGAGCCCATGGCGAATTCGTCCATGTTGGTCTTGCCCAGGATGACAAGACCGGCCCGACTTAGTCTGGCCACAACCGTCGCGTCATAAGGCGGCGTGTAGTCCGCCAGCATTCTGGAGCCGCAGGTCGTGCGCAAACCGCGGGTGGAGATATTGTCCTTGACCGCGACGGGCACCCCGGCCAGCGGCGAGACCGCTTCGCCCTGATCGATCCGGCGCTGCACATCGTCCGCCTGGCGCAGCACTTGATCCGGATCGACCGTGATCCAGGCGTTGAGCTTCGTCTTCTGGCACGCGACGGCCTTGAGAGACTGTTCGGCTGCCTCGCGAACCGAGACTTGCCGGGCGGCGATCGCCTGGCCCAGCGCGGCAGCTTGGTTGAAATCAAGCATGTTTGTTCCTCCCCTGCTCAGTTGACCGTGCGCGGCACGAACAGGCAGCCGTCTTTCTGGCATCTGGCCGGTGCGAGCAAGTCGGAGCGTTCGGGCGACGGTTGCGTTTCGTCGGGACGCAGCGTGTTGACCTGCTCCAGCGGGTGGTATACTGGCGCGGAAGCTGTCGTGTCGACAGTCTGGATCGCCTCGAAAGCGTCCAGGATCCGGCCCATTTCCTGCTCCAGTTCGATCCGCTCGGTCTCGTCCAGGGCAAGCCCGGCCAGCTTGGCGACACGCTCGATGTCGGTTCGGGCATCTGGCTTCTTATCCATCTGCGGCCTCCTTTACGGCGTCAGCCGCTTCATGTCCCGCGGGAACAAGGCGGCCTGGCGGATGTTGGCGGCCCGTGTCAGGGCCATCTGCAAACGTTCCAGCCCGATACCCAGCCCGCCGTGGGGCGGCAGGCCATAGGCATGGGCCATGAGATATGTGGCGAATGCCTCGGGGTCCAGGCCGCGCTGGCGCATCTTGGCAACCTGCTGATCGTAGTCGTGGATGCGCTGACCGCCGGTTGTCACCTCGATCCCCCGATAGAGCAGGTCGAAACTGAGTGTGACGCGCGGGTCCTCCGGATCGTCCATGGCGTAAAACGGCCGTTTTGTGGTCGGATAGTGCGTGATGAACACCCAATCGCTGCCATAGGTCTCTTGAGCCCACAAGCCGATCAGACGCTCCTCCTCCGGTTCCAGATCGTTCGGATCACGGCTGCGCCAGCCGGTCCGTTCCTGGATTTGACGCTTGGCGTCGGCGAAGCGCACCGCGGGGATCGGCCCGGGCGGCGCCAGATCCAGTTTAAGCCGCTCCAGTTCAGGCTGGCACACTTCGGCCAGCTCGAGCCAGGCAGATCGGAGCATGGCGGTCTCCATGCCCATGATAGCACGGAAGGAGTCGATAAATCCCATTTCGAAATCCAGGCTGGTGTACTCGTTGAGATGACGCACGGTGTTGTGTTTTTCGGCCCTGAAGACGGGGCCGACTTCGAAGACACGCTCGTAGACGCCGACCATGGTCTGCTTGTAGACCTGGGGGCTCTGGGCCAGGAACGCCGCCTGCCCGAAATAGTCGAGACGGAAAATATTGGAACCGCCCTCCGCGCCGGCCGAGACAAGCTTGGGGGTATGGATTTCCGTAAATCCTTCCCGGTGCAGGAAATCCCGCATGGCGCGGCACAGCTCGGCCTGGATCCGAAAGCGGTCGCGCTGGTCCTGGTGGCGCAGCATCAGGGGACGCCAGTTCAGCTGGGCGTCCAGCGACATGCCGTTGGATTTCCGGTTGAGCGGCAGCGGCCGGGGCTGCCCCGGCAGGCTGATAAGTTCCAGTTCCGTGATATGCAGCTCGCACCCGCCCGGCGCCCGCATCTCGGGCAGGAGCGTTCCGCTGACTTTGACGGCGGCTTCCTCGCGCAAAAGACGAGCGGCGTCCAACCGGTCCGGGTTGTCCAGGACGCACTGCAGCAGGCCGTCGCGCAGCCGCAGCACGACAAAGACAACGTCGCCGAGACGGCGCAGCGTCTGGATTTGTCCGTGCAGCGTGACCGGGCGGTTTCGCGCGGCATCTGCTGCCAGCTGCGCGCAGCTAGGCGTCTGTGCTAAAAGATTAGCCTGAATCCATTCCATGTCCATCGTGAACCCTCCTCCTCGTGCTTTTTCGCATAAAAAAACCGGAACCTCTTTACAGAAATTCCGGGACGGACAACATGATATAATCCGCGGTACCACCCGCTTTGGCGCCAGACCGGCCTTCATTGGCCGCCTGAGCCCGCTTTTCGCCTCTAACGGGGGCCCCGTGCAACCCTAGTAGGCTTAGCCGTTCAGGTTGCAGGCTCGGGAGAGTTCTTCAACCGGTTCCCTCAAGCGGCGCTTTCAATCTATGGCACCGCATCCCTGGTGAGGTCTGGCCGGGCTACTCGCTCCGTCATCGCCTGTCGCATCGCTGCGTTGCTGCCATTATAGGGGCGGTTCAGCGGCCTGTCAAGCCACCCGTCAAGTCGAGCCAGGCTTCTGCGATCAAGTCCGGCAGGACAAACGCGTCGTACAGGCCGCCGTGATAAGCTTGACGCAGCCGAGCCAGGGGTTCGAGCCAGGGATTTTGGCGCAGGTCGGCGCAGGGCGGCAACGGGTCGTCCTTGAGGTGCAGAACCGCCAGGATCGTGAACAGCGGCCAGGCATGCGATAGTGTCAATTGCGCCGCGACATTCAGCTTGGGGTAGCGCAAGCG
>JAAZFW010000121.1 GCA_012511525.1 Clostridiaceae bacterium | reverse complement strand
GTGATGAACGCGGCTTTTTCCGAGGCCAGAAAGCAGATGGTGTGAGCGACATCGGCCGGGGAACCGATTGAACCCAGCGGTGTCTGGGCTTGAAGTTCAGCAAGGTCCGGTGCGTCCAAATCGGCGATCATGTCGGTTTCGATGATGCCCGGCGCCACGCAGTTGACCTGGATGTGCGAAGGTCCCAGCTCCTTGGCCAACGACTTGGTCAGCCCGATCACGGCTGCCTTGGCGGCGGCGTAATGCACCTCGCAAGATGCGCCGGTCATCCCCCAGATGGACGATATGTTGATGATTTTACCTGCCTGGCGCCGGACCATATCCGGAATAACCGCCTGGCAGCAGTGGAACGTGCCCTTGACATGGATCGCGAACATCTGGTCCCAATCCTGTTCGCTGATGTCGGTAAACAGCTTCTGCTGGGCAATGCCGGCGTTGTTGACCAGGACATCGACCGGCCCCCAGGTTTTGCACAGCCGCGCCACCATGGCGTCCACCTGCTTCCGGTCCCGTACATCTGCCTGCAAAGCCAGCGCCTGGCAGCCGGCCTGGTTCAATTCATCGGTCAGCTGCCCGGCCAGGTCATACCGGTTCAGGGCATGGATACCGACCCGACAGCCAGCCAGGGCAAACTGGCGCGCCGTTTCGCGCCCGATGCCCCGGGACGCGCCCGTTACCAGGACGACGGCGTCGCGCTTCATGCCGGTTGCCTGCGGCGCAGGCTCTGCACCCGAAAAATGATCTTAAGCAGGCTCTTGGTTCCGACAAAGCGGATGAAAAAGCGCATCAGGCGGATCGGCCAGCCCGGGATGATCACCAGCTTGCCGGCAAACATCTTCTTCAGGGCATAAGCGGCAATCGGGCCGCTCTCCGGGCCGTCAACCAGGAACGCCGCGCCGGCGCGGCGGTTGAAATTGGTTTTGACCGGACCGGGGCAAAGCGCGCAGATGTGTACGGGACTCTTTTGACGGCTTAGTTCGCCGTAGATGGCCTCCGTCAGGCGCTGGACATAAGCCTTGGAGGCATAATAGCTGGACATCAGGGGACCGGGCATGAACGCGGCGATCGAGGATGTGTTCAGGATCGTCCCGCGTCCCGCGGCGACAAAGTCGCGCAGGAACAGCTTGGTCAAAATATGCAGGGCCCGGATGTTGAGGTCGATCAGGTTGAGTTCGGCGTCCAGGTCGCCCTTGACAAATTCGCCGAAGATGCCGAAGCCGGCGTTGTTGATCAGGAGGTCCGGCAAATCGTCCTTGACGGCCTCATGCAAGGTGTGGCAATTGCTTTCCTCTGACAGATCCAGGCAGTGGATCGAAACGCGGGTCGGCAGCAGGCGCTGAAGCTCCTCCAGCTTGTCCTGACTGCGGGCAGCCAGAACAAGATCGTAGCCCATCTGGCTCAGCTGAATGGCCATCTCCCGGCCAATCCCGGAGCTGGCTCCTGTGATCAATGCACGCATCTTCTGGTACCCTCCCGATTCCGATAACCCATCTTACCACGATTGGCGTTGCGATTGGTACTTCCCGTGAATCGTGATAAAATCAAGTGGGGACTGCGCAAAACGGCGCACTTTCCGATTCAGGACCGCATCAGAACGTTTCATCGGCTTCGGCAATAGATCTGAGGTGTCGTTATGCTAGAATCGTTTGACACGTACCAAAGCTTGTTGTATTCGCTGGACCGCGCCGCCGCGCTGCTTGGCCTGGAAGAAAAGGACTATGTCGCGCTCAAGCACCCGGAACGCGAGCTCAAAGTCAGCATCCCTGTCGAGATGGATGACGGGCGGATCGAGGTGTTCGAAGGCTACCGGGTGCAGCATTCCACGTCGCGCGGCCCCTGCAAAGGCGGTTTGCGTTATCACCCGGAGGTTGACATCAACGAAGTCAAGGCCCTGGCCGCCTGGATGACCCTGAAATGCGCGGTGGTCAACATTCCTTACGGCGGTGCCAAGGGTGCGGTCAAAGTCGATCCCTACCGGTTGTCCAAGTCGGAACTCAAGCGCCTGACCCGCCGTTACACCGCCATGATTTTGCCCCTGATCGGGCCTGAGAAAGATATTCCGGCGCCGGATGTCGGCACCAACGCCGAAATCATGGGCTGGATCATGGACACCTACAGCATGTTCAAAGGCTATTCTGTTCCCGGGGTGGTCACCGGCAAGCCGGTCGATATTGGGGGCTCGCTGGGCCGCCGGGAAGCGACCGGCCGGGGCGTCATGCTGATCACCCGGGAGACGCTGCACCGGATGGGCAAGCCGGTGCTGGGCACGTCGGTGGCGATCCAGGGCATGGGCAACGTCGGCGGGACAACCGCAAAGCTGCTGGACCAGGAAGGCTGCCGCATCGTCGCCGTCAGCGACATTTCCGGCGGCTTGTACAAGCGCAGCGGCCTGGACATCCCCGGCATACTGGCCTATCTCGCATCCGATTCCGGTAATCTGCTGAGCGGGTACGAAGGTGACGGCGTCAAGCATATTACGAACGAAGTGCTGCTTACTCTCGACACGGATATCCTGATTCCGGCGGCCATGGAAAACCAGATCACGCTGGAGATCGCGCCGCGCATCCGGGCCCGGGTGATCGTTGAGGCGGCCAACGGTCCGACGACCAGTGACGCAGACGCCATCCTGGAAAAACAAGGAGTCACCGTGGTGCCGGATATCCTGGTAAACGCCGGCGGTGTCGTCGTTTCCTACTTCGAATGGATCCAGAACATCCAGTCGCTGACCTGGGACGAGGAGGAAGTCAACCGAACGCTGGAGAAGATCATGATCCGCGCGTTTAACGATGTCTGGGACGGCGCGCTGAGCGATAAGATCCCCCTGCGCATGAGCGCTTACAAGATCGCCATAGACCGTGTCGTCAAGGCCAAGAAAATACGGGGCGTTTTCCCTTAAGCGCCTGATTTTCTTGTCAATTGCCAGGATTAAGCCTATACTAGAACCAGGTCTTTTTTTGTGAGCGTGAACCGAGGTGAATCATCATGAACGTACTGGCACTGGTTAGCGATCCGTCGTTTAGCTTTTTCAGTTTTCTCGAGGCCATCGATACGCTGCAGGCGATTCTTTTGATTCTGGGTCTGATCCTTCTGGCTGCAGAGATCTTTATGCCAGGCTTTGGAATCGCCGGCGGCAGCGGGATCGCCCTGATTATTCTGGGCATTATCCTGACGGCCCGCACCCCGGGTGAAGCCATGGTCATGGTCGCCTTGCTTTTTATCGTGGTCGGCGTGGTGCTCGCGATCGTTCTGCGCTCGGCTAAGAAGGGAAAGCTCAGCAAAACCTTGATCTTGAAATCCGCGACACGCGGCGAAGATGGCTTCCGGTCGACAAACGACCGCAGTGATCTTGTCGGCCGAACCGGCAAAACCCTGACCGTGCTCCGGCCGGCCGGTTCTGCCGATTTCAACGGGGAACGGCTCGACGTCGTCGCGGACGGCTCATTCATCCCGGCCGGACAAACAGTACAGGTTATCCGCGTCGAAGGCCGGCGCATCGTCGTCAGTCCCGACCAGAAAACGCCCTGAAGGTCTATCCGCCCGCTTCGCATCCGTATCCGCAAGGAATATAAAAAGGAGTGATTCCCGATGCCGCCAGATATCTTTATCTACTTGTTGATCATTGCCGCTGTCATCGTCGTCTTGTCGCTGTTTTTCAGCTTCGTCCCCGTAGGGTTGTGGATCTCGGCCGCTGCCGCCGGTGTCAAAGTCGGCATCTTCAACCTGATCGGCATGCGCCTGCGCCGGGTTGTGCCGACCCGCGTGGTCAACCCCATGATCAAGGCCACCAAGGCGGGCCTCAATATGAGCATCAACCAGCTTGAGGCGCATTTCCTGGCCGGCGGCAACGTCGACAAGGTGGTCAACGCCCTGATCGCCGCCCAGCGGGCGGACATCGATCTGGGCTTCGAGCGGGCCGCCGCCATCGACCTGGCCGGCCGTGATGTCCTGGAAGCCGTCCAGATGAGCGTTAACCCGAAAGTTATCGAGACCCCCCTGGTCGCTGCGATCGCCAAGGACGGTATTGAGCTCAAGGCCAAGGCCAGGGTCACCGTCCGCGCCAACATCGACCGCCTGGTCGGCGGTGCCGGTGAGCAGACGATCATTGCCCGTGTCGGCGAAGGCATCGTCACCACGATCGGTTCGTCCACCACCCACAAGGATGTGCTGGAAAATCCTGACCGCATCTCAAAAACGGTGCTGGACAAAGGCCTCGATGCCGGTACAGCCTTCGAGATTCTCTCCATCGACATTGCGGACGTCGATGTTGGACGCAACATCGGCGCCCAGCTGCAGACCGACCAAGCTGAAGCCGACAAGCGCATCGCCCAGGCCAAGGCAGAAGAGCGCCGCGCCATGGCTGTCGCGCGCGAACAGGAAATGAAGGCCGCTGTCGTCGAGATGCGCGCCAAGGTTGTCGAGGCCGAAGCCGAAGTTCCCAAGGCGATGGCCCAGGCGCTGCGCGAAGGCCATCTCGGTGTGATGGACTATTATAACCTGCAGAACGTCGTGTCCGACACCCAGATGCGCAATGCGATCGCCACCACCGGCAAGCCTGAAACACCCGGCGCCCAGAAATGAGTGCTGCGAAGCCAGGAGGTGATTT
>JAAZFW010000120.1 GCA_012511525.1 Clostridiaceae bacterium | reverse complement strand
CTATTATCCGGATAGCTTCGCCGCCAAATACACCCTGCAAGGTTCGGAACCGATCACGCTCGAGCTCAAGGTCTATAAGGCAGACGGCAGCCTGGCGGACGGATTTACGCTCAACACCTCCGCCCGCACGATCAGCGCGGGCACGCTCCGCCCCGGGCAGTACAACGGCATTTTGACCGCAACCAACAGCGTGGGCAAAAGCGATGCCCGTTTTATTCTCTCGGTTGTCATGCGCACCCCGCCGGTGCTGGTCGACCTTGAATCCAATGTCATCGAGATCACCCACTCGGTTTTCCCGGTACGCGAGACAGCTGTTCAGTTTTCAGCCTCGGGGACGATCCCTTTCACCTGGTCACTTAGGCCGATCGAGAAGGCGATCCTCTACAACCGGCAATGGATCCAGCCGGCACCAGTGCCAACCGATGTGAAAATCGACAGCAGCGGCAAACTGACGATCAAAAGTTCCGTCGCTGTCGGCGTTTACGCCTTCGATGTCGTGGTAAGCAACGCGGTCGGATCCGACTTCCAGACGATCATCCTCGTTGTCAAGACTGGTTTGCGCACCTTTGGCCAGGCCGATCCGCTGCCAACCGATTCCGGTTATGTGCTCCTTTCCGCCACCTCCGGCGCCACCCCGACACCGGAAGCGGTCGTGACACCAGTGCCGCAGGAGACCTTCAAGAGCGACCGGGTCCGCTGCCTCAACTTCGTGCTGACCCAGGTCGAGCTGACCCGCCCGGTGGCGGACGAAGCCAGCCTGCTGGCCGGACGGATCGGCTACGCCGGTACGGCCCTGCTCGACTTTGGCTACTCGGAGCCGGTGCCGGTTCAAATCATCAACGGCGACATCGTCCAGGACAGCGAGGGCGACAAGCTGCGCGCCGGAACCGTCTACCTGGCGGAACCGCACAGCCTGGACAAGCTCGGGCTCACGTTGGTCTCGATGAACATCACGCCGCAGATCGAGAAGCTGACCGTCAGCGGCTATATGCAACGGCCGGACGAGACCGAAAACCTGATCGGCGATCTGCATACGCTGGAGTTTACGGACGCCAAGTTGCGCTATGGCTTCATCGACATCGAGAGTAATTTGCCGGACATCCGCTACCAGCGGCTGCGCATCCACGCCATCGGCCAGTTCCGGATCCGGCTCGACGGCGCCGCAACAGGAAGCCCCGACCTCTTCGTCCTGCGCAACGTCAAGGTCGCCATGAAATCACACCTGGAGACGCTGAACAACGAAGGCCTGCTGTTCACGCCTTCCGGCGACCTGGCGTTCAACCAGGCCGGCGAGCTGCGAGGCACGCTGACCACGCAGACCGACCAGAGTCTGCAGCTGCTCGTTCCGGGCGGCACCGCCCTGCGGGTTGCGGACGCGTCGCTGACCTTCGCCTACGGCAATGCGGATCCGACCGGGTATCTGAAGGGCAAGCTGGTGCTGCCCTTCGAGAAGGCCGCCGTCTATTCCGCCCAGGCCGTCGCCCCTGGTGCCCTGATCGGCGAACATCTCCTCACCAACGAATTGGACAGTCTGGCGCAAGGCG
>JAAZFW010000119.1 GCA_012511525.1 Clostridiaceae bacterium | reverse complement strand
TCTGCACCACGCCAAGGAGCGTTTGACGATTCAGAGGATTCATCTACTTTGCTCCGGCATGACCCGGAGACGCTCCTTCAGGTATTCGCCAAGCGCTCGGTCGCAGCAATACACGTAGCAGCCTTTCATGCCTCGGGTCATCAGGGTTCGGTAGGTGTTCTTGATGATCTCATCGGCCAGGGCCAGGGCCGCCTCGGGATTTTCTTTCAGTTTTTTCTTGATTCCCTTGAGGGACTGGTCGGTTGCGGCGCGCCGAGTCAAGTCCGTGATAACGCCGCCGTTTTCAAAGCGGAGGTCATGCCCGATGATCACGCCGACATAGTCGAACTCCAGGCCTTGAGAGGTGTGGATGCAACCGACCTGCCGCACGGATTCTGGGTCGATCGCCCAGGTGCTGGTATTGTCCAGATTCCAACTCATGCGAAAATCATGGGGACTGAGGTCGATATCGGCATGGTCGGGGTTGCTGCGCCTATCTTTAGGCCAGTCCCAGCAGTAGCCTGCCAATAGCCTGGCCTTGTTGCGTTCCTGGTTGCGATGGAACACCAGGTCGCGGAGCTCGGCTGGATCATCCAGCACACGGAAATCGTACTGGTCGCGAAACGACGTGTCCTGGGTCGCGGGGTGGATGTCCAGGACATCGTCAAGCCAGGCGACATAGCCGTCCGAGCCGTTGCAACGAAACTGCGAGTCCAGCCGCATGCGGGTGACTGCGGCCTGGGCCTGGCCGGCGAACGCGACGATCTTGTCGATGTTGCCGAAGTCGGATGTCGTCACCCGCTGCGACTCATCGATGAAGAAGACCGAAAACCAGGCAGCTTCGATAATCTCCTTGACCTGGTCCTCGCCTAGGTTGCGAAACAGACCGGAGCGGTCTGTCAGGCGATGGGCCTCGTCGACGACCAGGACATCAAGGCTATTGGCGGGTGCATCGACATAAGCGCCCGAGGTATGGAACAGGTTGCTGATCCGCCCCTTCTGGAACGATCCGGTCAACTTGGCCTCGTAGACATGGCGCGGGGCGGCGTTCTTGGTGACGTAGTGAACCAGCATCTCCCACTGCGTCATTTTGACCAGCAAGTTGATCGCGACGACTGATTTACCGGTTCCGGGACCTCCTTCAACGACCAGGACCGCCTTGCGGCGCTCACGTTTGGCCTGCTGCGCCAACAGCAGGGCCGTGTCGTAGACAAGCTTTTGGCTGTCGATCAGGATAAATTCCTGGTTGCCTTTTAGTAGCGACACCAGCATGTCCTGCAGCGACTTCGACGGCCGGATTTGGCTCTGGTCCATTGTGTAAAGGGTCTGGCGCTGGTCGCCATAGCGAATGGTGCGCTTGATGAACGCGCGTAGCGCAGGGATTTCGCCGCGCATGAACGGCGGTGCCTGCTCCGTATAAAATGCGTATTGTGGGCTAAGCAGGGCATCTTGCTCCACGCGGCGGTAGTTGTGCAGGTAGGCACAGGGGTATAGCGAGACCGGCTGTTCCTGAACGGCAACGTTGTAGTCCTTTAGGAAAGCGGCGTACGACCAGGCCTGATAAGAGGGGTGGGTGACCGGATGCAGTCCGCCGCCGACGATGGTTTCGACCATACCATCAACCCCTTGGACGGCGTTAGCCATTTCCCACTGCTTGAGCTCGATGATCACGACGGCGGCCTTTTGCTGCGCGTCCAAACCGGACAGGACAAAATCGATCCGCCGCGAGGTGCCGGGCAGCCGGAATTCGATCGCGACGCCGGCGTCGGCCGGCAGCTCGCGATCATTAAGCACCCGGTACATGTAGCCCAGCGAGTTCTGCCAGGCGCGCACCTCGGCTTGGTGCGGCCGGCCCAGACGATCGCGAAAGCCGGTACAGATCTTGTCGACCAGGACATCCCGGTCGGTATCGTCCATGAACGACTGGCGCGTGGCGGTGTAAACGATCATGTGCCCGACCCGCCCGCGCTCAGTCCCGATCCAGCTCGGTGTATTTGCGCGCTGAACCGATCGCCTGGTCGACCGGGTACTTGCGCCCGTTCTGATCCAGTTTCCGGTTGATGATGGTATCCGGGTCCACGCCCAGTTTCTGGCAGAGCAGCAAGGCATAGATCAGGACATCGGCCGTTTCCTCGAGCAGGTAGTCCCGTTTTTCGGCCGCGTCCAGGTCTTTGCCGGACCACTGGAAGCATTCCAGCAGTTCGGCGGCCTCCAGGCTGATCGAGATGGCCAGATCCTTGGGGTTGTGAAATTGATCCCAGCTGCGAACCTGGTTGAAGGCCGCGATGCGTGCCAGGGTTCCGGCCTGAATCGGCTGATACGTCTGGTGGCTATCCTTGTCCGTTGCGTGTATCATGACATAACCTCAACAAAATAAATCATCCTAATTGCATTCATTCTACAGGTTTGCCGCCGCTGGTTGCAAGGGAAAATGAACATCCCATGTGTTTGCGGCGTATAGGGCATTTTTTAGCTGAGAACGACGGCTTTCAGTGTCTGCGTGGATCGTGACATGCCAGGCCTGGAATTTTGAACGGCCCTCACGGGTTCTTTCTCTGGCAGCCGCTATTTTCCGAACTTAATGAATCCGATGCAGTGATACGCCTCAGCCGGAACAAATCCCAACGACGTGTAAAAGGCGATGTTCTTTTCCGTGTTGTCTGTCAGCAGCTGCATCTGATTGACGTTTGCGTAACGCTGCATCATCTCCTTCAGAAGTGCTGTCCCGATGCCTTTTCGCTGGTAATCCGGATGAACGATAATATCCTGAATAAAAAGGATCGAAGCACCATCGCCCACAGCCCGGATCAAGCCAACCAACACGTCAGATTCGTAAGCCCCGAGAATGCAAAGCGAATGACGATAGGCAAAAGAGAGCATGTCAGGATGCTCTGTATAGTTCGTCCAGCCGACACTGGCGTATAGCTTTTCAACTTCCTCTTGGCGATATGCTAGATAATCCTTGATCTCCATTTTTGCAACCTTACTGCTTCACAAGCTGATTTCCATCCCGGCCTGGCTGCTGGTCCCCGCAAACAGGAGATTGTCCTGCTTGTCGTAGAGCGTGACGGTGACCTCAGCGCCGATGCTCTCGACAATTTCACGGTCCATCTGGCCTTCGATGGGGGCGCGCAAGACCCCGCCTCCGGACATCTGCGCGGAGAACAGCAGCGTAGCCGACCGGCCTGCCAGTTTTCCGGAGCAGCTGCCGGAGGCCTGATCCACCTGCCAGTCTGCCAGTTTGGCGCGGTTATAGGTGGCAAAGCGGTAGGATAGGCCGGCGAAGTTGCTGAAATAGGCGAAGAAGCCGGGAAACTCGCTGCCCATGAAGGGAATGCGCGCCCGCGAAAAAACAAAAGAAGCGTCAGATGAATCAAAGTGACTGGCCTGGATCCAGATGTAGGTCCGGGGGAACGAGCGCCCGTAGTCCTTTTCGATGTAGCCGGTACCGCCTGTGAAATCAAGGACCTGGCCGTCCAGTTCGATCATCCCGCGAATGTCATGGGTCAGGTGGATGATCGCATGGTAGCACTCCATGAATGGGATAAAGTAGAACGGGCCCATGATGCTGGGGTTCAAACGGCTGACCGGGTATGGTTTGCTGTTCGAAAAAACCAATTGCCCTTGGATCGTCACGTCATCGCGCAGGTTGACGCTTAACCCCTCCGCGGAAAAAGCGTTATCGGCGATGGCAACCGAAAACCGGTCCTTTTCAGCCTGAAAGGCGGCGTAGGGATAACGGAAATACCAGGTTTTACCACGGGCGGCATCGATCACCTGGACAAAGGCGTGGCGTTCGCCGTCAGGATCGACCGCCATCCCGGGGATAAAAGCCAGGGCGTGCTTCCGGTCGGCGCTGATACACTTGAAATACCAGCCTTCGAAATAGCGGCTGCGACGGTGGGTTCCTCGGAAAAATGCGGGATTTTTCATAGGCATCGTCCTTTCCGGATACGACTGCTACCTGGAAGGCTACCTTTCGCTTACCATTATACGCGATCAGCAGGCAGTATGCGCGTTTGAGGACTTCAATCCGGCCTGGACATGAACCAGCTTCAGAGGTCATAATGACGTTATGGTACCCATGCCCCGGCGGCCGTAACATAAGGCAGGTGGTTCGATGTCTCTTAGCAAAAAACCCAACATCCTCTTTTTCCTGTCCGACCAGCATGCGCATTCGTTTGTAGGCCCAAATCCGTTAAATCCGGTGGAAACCCCCAATCTGGACCAGCTTTCCCGGGAAGGCGTCACGTTCACCAACGCCTATTGCCAGAATCCGCTGTGCGTTCCCAGCAGAAGTTCCCTTTTAACGGGGAAGTATTCGAAAGACCTGGGCATCTACGAGAACCGGCACATTTTGGAAGCGAATTCGACGACGATTCCAAGCGTGCTCGGCCAGGCCGGCTACCGGACCTGCCTGATCGGGAAAGCCCATTTCAACGGCGACCAGTTTCATGGTTACCAGCAACGGCCATATGGAGACCTTTACGGCCAGGCGCACCAGCCGGAGCAGATCCGGAGCGGAGACAGCGCCGATGACAGCGGCCTGGGGGATATCCTGGGCAACTCCGGGGCGACAGAGATTCCTCTGCCGCTGACCCAAACCGAAATTTGCGTCAGCGAAGCGTCCAAGTGGCTGCAAAGTCATGCCGATACCAACCCGGACCAGCCTTTTTTCCTCAGCGTCAATTTCGACAAGCCCCATTTCCCCATGCGCGCGCCACGTCATTTATACGAAAAATACGCAGGACGCGTCCAGCTTCCTGTTTACCCTGAACATTACCTCGACCAGGAGGCGGTCCCGTTCGTGCGCAACGCGGTGGCGATCAACGGCCGTTCGCAGCGCCACCACGGGGACAAGGAGGTCGCCCTGCGCGCCCTGGCCGCCTATTGTGCGTGTGTCGAATGGGTCGACGATGCCATCGGGCGTGTCCTTCGGGTCCTGGATTACCTGGGCCTGGCCGAGCAGACCCTGGTGATCTATGCGTCGGATCACGGAGAGATGGCTGGAGAAAAAGGCGCCTGGCAGAAAACCTTGTTTTTTGACGCGTCGGCCAAGGTGCCGCTGGTCGTCACATGGCCTGGTCGCTACCGGGCAGGCCTTAAGGCCGACGACCTGGTCGGCCTGATCGACCTTTTCCCCACGCTCTGCAGCGCGGCGGGGCTTGCGATCCCTGACAGCTGTTCCGGTGTCGACCTGACGCCTGTCCTGGCCGAAGGCCGGCCCCTCGCGCGCGAGGCGATCTTCAGCGA
>JAAZFW010000118.1 GCA_012511525.1 Clostridiaceae bacterium | reverse complement strand
CTGGCAGGTATGCTGCCGGCCGCGGCCGCGTTGGCGCTGCTGGCTGTCCTGGGAAGCCTCTTGGGGCTGGCGTTTGCCGTTCGGGTCGGCGGTGCCGCCATGCCGGTTACGATCTCTCTGCTCAACGCCCTGTCCGGCGTGGCCGGCGCGGTGGCCGGCATGGCCGTGGACAACATCCTGCAGGTGTTTGTCGGATCGGTCGTCGGCGCGTCCGGCCTGATTCTGACCCAGCTCATGTGCCGGGCGATGAACCGGTCGCTGACGGCGATCCTGGTCGGCAAGACCGGCCGGGCAGCGCCTGTCCCGGCAGAATCGCCACGACCCGAACCGGCCGTGCCCCAAGCCCCGGCCGATCCTTACGGAGAAGCGGCCGAACAGCTTGGCCAGGCCCGCCAGGTGATCATCGTTCCGGGATACGGCATGGCGCTGGCCCAGGCCCAGCAGCAGGTGCGGGAGCTGGCGTTGCTGCTCGAGCAGCACGGCGCGGGCGTCCGCTTCGCTATTCACCCGGTCGCGGGCCGGATGCCGGGCCACATGAATGTCCTGCTCGCCGAGGCGGATGTGCCCTATGACCAGCTCTTCGAAATGGATGCGATCAACCCGGAATTTCACGGCTGCGACGTGGCCCTCGTCGTCGGAGCCAACGATGTCGTCAACCCCGCCGCCAGCACGGCCGAAGGCACGCCGATTTACGGCATGCCGGTTCTAGAGGTTGGCCATGCCAAGCACCTGGTGATCTGCAATTACGACGACAAGCCAGGATACGCCGGTGTGCCCAACCCGCTCTATACAAGCCGGGATCATGTTACGCTGCTTTTGGGCGACGCCGCCGAAACGCTGCAGATGCTGCGGGATCGGCTCAGCGAATGGCTTGCAACCGAAAAACCTGACTGACCCTGTGCCGGAAACGCCTGTTTTGTGCGATACTGTCAGCATAAGATCAGGGAGGCTGAACGACACATGAAGAAGGATGACGCCAACCCGCAGGCGGCTGCCTGGCATCAGGCGAGCCTGGACCGCCCGGAGCATTTTCCGCTCTCGATGACCTATCGCGGCATCCGGTACGACGGTTTCCCGGCCGACGTTTTCCGGGAGGTCGGGCGGCAGACCGAGGTTGATGCGAAAAAGGTAACGACCCGGATCCGCTTTTGTCTGCCCGACGGCCTGGAGGTCACGCTGCAAGCGGCATTCTATCCCGCCTACGGTGTGTCCGAGTGGATCGCCTGGTTCGAAAACACGACACAGCACAACAGCGGCATCCTGGAAAATGTGACGAGCACGCTGACCTTTTCGGGCAGCCGCCCCGTGCTGAAAGGCATTCTGGGCGATCACGCCAATGCGTACCGGCCCTACGCCCATGACCTGGATGACATGCCGGTCCGTTTCGTTTCGGACAGCGGACGGCCGACTCACGTCAATTTTCCGTATTTCAACCTGGAGTATGGTACAGGCGGCGTCATGCTGGCGATCGGCTGGGCCGGAACCTGGACGGCCGATTTTTCCTCTGACGGTGCGATCACGACCTATACGGCCCGTTCGACCAACAACCTGCGCACATACCTGAAACCGGGAGAAGCGATCCGCACGGCGTTGTTTGTCCGGGCGCCGTACCGGGTCCGGAACGAGAACGCGGCAACCAATTTCTGGCGCCGCTGGTTTGTTGCCTGCAATTTGCCGGGCCACGATGCGTCGGGCGATCCGGTTCGCCCGTTTTCCACTTGCTGCCTGGCCCCCGACACCGGCCTGCCCAACTCCGACGGCAGCATCTCGGAGCGCCACACGACCTGGCGGCCCTCGCTGGAAAAGATGCTGTCCGAAGATGTCCGGGTCGATTTCCGCTGGATGGATGCCGGCTGGTACGTCGCGCCGGACGGATCCAGCCCGGTCAGCGACTGGTGGGGCACGGTCGGCACCTGGACGCTGGACCCCGTGAAATGGCCGGGCCGGACCTTTCGGGAATCGACGGACTTTGCCCGCGCGCACGGGATGCGGACATTGTTGTGGTTCGAGCCGGAGCGGGTGACCGATCCTGAGTCGCTGGCGAAAAATTTCGGCTACGACCCGGCCTGGGCCATCCGTTTTGACACCAGCCGGTCGATCGCCAACAACATCGGCATCCCGGCCTGCCTGGCCTGGACAACGGATCGGATCTGTAAGGTGCTGCGTGAAAACAGGGTCGACATGTACCGGGAGGACAACAACTCCGATCCCGGCGACCTCTGGCGCTGGCTGGACACACGGGAGGGGGAGGGACGCCGCGGCATCACGGAATGCACGTTCGTGGCTGCCCATTACCGGATGTGGGACGACATTATCGCCTGCACGCTGGATCTTGGCGGCTGCGGCTTCGTCGATTCCTGCGCCAGCGGCGGCGGCCGGAACGACCTGGAATCCCTGCGCCGCGGCATCCCGATGCTGCGCAGCGACAGCGACCGGACGACGACGGCGCTGCGGTTGTCCATGACCTGCTCCTTCAACAAGTGGATTCCGTTTTGCGGCGCCAATACCAAGGAAAAGGAATCGCAGCTTGCCCCGACCGGCCGCTCCGACACCTATACCTGGCGAGCTTCCTACCTGCCAGCGCTGAATGTGGACGCCCAGTTCGTGCAGGATCCGGACCAGGATTTCGGCCTGCTACGCTTTGGCCTTCGCGAATGGAAGAAAATCAGCCCCTACCTGCTCAAGGACTTTTACGTGCTGACCCCCTGGCACAGCCAGGAGGATAAAAGCGGCTTCACCGCTTTTTCCTTTTACGATGAGGACGAGGAGCGCGGCGTCCTGCTGCTGTTCCGGATGGAAGAATGCTGCGAAGACCGCCTGACCGTCCGGCTGCCCTACGCGGAACTAGACCGCACCTACCTGCTGACCGATGAGGACAGCGGCGATGCGGTGACCGGCGACGGGCGCAATCTGAAGCAGACCGGCCTGACGTTTTCGCTGCCCGAACGAAGGACAGCCCGCCTGATTTGGATCGGGGCGCAAAAATAACGGGCCGGGTTCCGGATACTCAAACCGGCATGTTTGCGCTACAATGGGAGGCATAACGCACGGTACGCCAGCCGGTTGTCCGGCGGCTAGAAAGCAGGTCATCATGCGCGCATTCAAAGGAATCTTTCCGGCCCTGATCACGCCCTACACGCCTGGCGGCGAGCTCAACGAAGCGTCGCTGGCCGCCCTGGTTGAACGATTGGTCGGGCAAGGCGTCGCCGGTTTTTACGCCATGGGCAGTTCGGGCGAGTGCTTTTTGCTGGATGAGGCAGAACGGCGCCGCGGCCTTGAGGTCGTGGTCGAAGCAGCTGCCGGCCGGGTCCCGGTCATCGCCCAGATCGGCTCGACCAGCACACGCCAGTCGGTCCGTTTGGCCGAGCACGCCGCCTCGCTCGGCGTTGCTGCCGTGTCCTCGGTCTCACCCTTCTATTACAAGTATGACTTTGACGGCCTGCTGAGCCATTACCAAACGATTATGGACGCGGTCGACTGCCCGATGATCGTGTACAACATCCCCAGCCTGTCCGGCGTCACCTACAGTTTGGACCAGCTGCAGCAGTTCGGCCGCGACATGCGCATCGTCGGCATCAAGCACACCTCGCAGGACCTGTTCCAGCTGGAGCGGATCCGCGCCCTGGTGCCGCGCCTGACCGTGTTCAACGGCTTTGACGAGATGTTCCTGGCCGGACTGTCGATGGGGGCCCACGGGGCGATCGGCACCACGTTCTCGTTCATGGCGCCCAAATTCATCCGCATCCAGCGCCTCTACGAGGCCGGCCGCATGACGGAGGCCCTGGACGAGCAGCACAGCGCCAACACGGTGATCACAGCGCTGATCGCGGCCGGCGTTTTTTCCGGCACCAAGCACATCATCGAGCGCCAGGGCATCGCCTGCCATGGCTGCAGGGAGCCGATGCAGCCGATCAAGCCCGAGCATGCCGCCAGGCTGGACGCGCTGCTCGACCAGCTCGAACCCCTGGCAGACGATTAAGTTTACCAAAAATGGATACCAGTCCGAATCATTTGGGAGGTAACAGGTATGACACGTTTTCCGCGAACCGAGGTGGCCGGCGTCTCGCTGCCCCGTCTGCTGATGGGAACGAACTGGGTGCTGGGCTACAGCCACACCAGTACATCGGCGGATGCCATGATCCGCAGCCGCTACGCCAACCGGGAGGCTGTGGCCGACCTGGTCGAGGCGTACCTGGACTATGACATCGACGCCATGATGGCGCCGTTCGCCGGCAACCAGGTTCTGCTCGACGGCATCCACATGGCTGAGGACCGCACCGGCAAAAAGGTGACCTTGATCGACACCCCGATCATCGATGTCAGCGACACAGCCCAGGGGCGCCAGGCGGCCATGGAGCAGATCGCCCGCGGGCGTGCGGCGGGCGCGGCGTTTTGCCTGATCCACCACTCAAGCGCGGAAAAGCTGGTCAGCAAGCTGCACGGCACGCTCGACCGGCTGCCGGACTACCTGGACATGATCCGCCAGCAGGATATGATCCCCGGCCTGTCAGCCCATATGCCCGAGCTGATCCTCTATTCGGACCAGAACAACTACGATGTCCAGACCTACATTCAGCTTTTTAACTGCGCGGGCTTTTTGATGCAGGTCGAGGTCGAGTACATCCACAAGGTCATCTGGCAGGCTAAAAAGCCGGTCATGACGATCAAGGCAATGGCGGCTGGACGCGTGTCGCCGTTTGTCGGTCTGACTTTCTCGTTCGCCACGCTGCGTCCCTGCGACATGGTTACGCTGGGCGCCCACACGCCCGCCGAGGTGCACGAGGATGTCGAGATCGCCCTGGCCGCGATCGAGCGCCGCCCGCCGCAGATCGGCGGCCGTTCCAGTCCGAACAAGGCAGCGATTCCCGGCGCCGACAAGTACAGCCAGGCGCACTGAAAAAAGCTGGCCGGATACGGTTTTGGCTGTTGTCGAACCGGGCCGGTTTGGTTACAATAAGGACAGATGAATCGGTACATGGACGATGGGTGCGGGAGAGACCTGCAGCAGGCGCCGAAGAAGCAAACAGGTCCCGTCAAGGGCCGGTGAACCTTTCAGGCAAAAGGACCGCATCCGGACATGCCTCTGAAAAGCCAGCGATGGCACCGAAGGAGCAAACTCTGACCGTCTTCCGGACAGGGATGAATCTCTCAGG
>JAAZFW010000117.1 GCA_012511525.1 Clostridiaceae bacterium | reverse complement strand
GCGGTCTGGCCCTTGATGTTGTCCTCGAAGTGGCCCCGGTAAGGCATGCCGGGTGCGTTCTTGCCGGCCCGGACGCGGAACCAATAGAGCATGGCGTCCATGTCCAGGCTCTTCAAATAGCCCAGGTTGTTTTCAAACGTGTCCTTGAACAGGCCGTCCAGCAGCCGGACCCCGTACAGGGGGCTGAAGATCTTGTCCTTGATCACATTCTTGTCGTTGTTGTTCCAAATCTGTCTGCTCATGGTCTCCTCCTTGATTTTCATGCCTTGCTGCGATGTTCGATCAGAACCACGTCCAGAACGGTCTGGACGGGTGAACCGGGGTTATGCTCCATCTGGGCGGCCAGGTTATGGAAGGCCCGCGTCGCGACGGACTCGTGCGCGCGTACGGACGAGAGGTCGACCGGCAGGTCAAGACCGGACAGGATATCGTCGAATCCGGCCAGCGGCAGCGCCTGATAGTCCCGGCCGTGCTGCCTGAGGCAGGCCATCGCCTCGAGGGCCATCAGGTCGCTGAAGGCCAATATCCCGTCGAAAGGCAGCTGTTCCGACAGGACCTGTTCCAGCGCGGCCCGGGCCTGGCCGGACTTGACGCCGCTGTGGCGGATCAGGTTCGGGTCGCAGGGCAAGCCGGCTTCGTCCAGCGCATGGCAGTAGCCCAGCTGGCGTTCGCGTGCGCTCGAAATCCAGGCCGGGCCGTTCAGCATCAGGATGCGGCGGCAGCGGCGCTCCAGCAAGTGACGCGTGGCCAGAAACCCCGACCGGACATCGTCCGGAACCACATACGGGCTGCTGTCGTCTTCGAACCGCCGGCCAATCAGCACATAGGGGATGCCCGTCTGCCTGACCAGCGCCAGGTTATCCCGGGTCTGCTGAGCCGGGCAGAGGATCAGGCCGTCCACGCGCTTGCCTGCGGCTGTCCGGATCGCCGCGCGTTCGACCGCTTCATCCTCGTCGGTGTTCATGACCAGGGTGCTGTAGCCGGCGGCAAACGCCTCGGTTTCGATCGCCCGCACCCAGAGGCCGAAATGCGGGTTGGCCATGTCGCCCAGGATCACGGCCACGGTGCGGGTGCGCCCCGAACGCAGGGAGCCGGCAACCGAGTCAGCGATGTAACCCATCTCCCTGGCCTTGGCCCGGATGACGGCGCGCGTGGCGGCAGAGATGTCCGGCAGACCTTTCAGGGCGTGGGAAACGGTGTTGATCGAAAAGCCGGTCGCTTCGGCGATATCGCGTAGACGGACCTTGCGGACTGGCGCTGCCATCTTAAAGCACCTGACAGCAGATGCCGCGGGCCGCAAAGGGCGTGCAGTCGATGTTCGGCGGCCGTGTCTCGTCGAAACCGGGATCGTAGGTCCGTCCGACCGAGGCGTACTTGCTGCCGGCCAGCGTGTTGTACGGGAGAAGCTCGACGTGGCGAAGGGCCGGGACGTCGGCCAGGAAGGCGGCGGTCGCGGCCAGGTTCTCCTGGCTGTCATTGACGCCCGGGATCAGGGGAACACGCACGATAAACGGGATGTCACGTGCTTTCAGCCAGGCGATGTTGGCCAGGATGCGCCGGTTGTCAGCGCCGGTCCAGCGCTTGTGCTGGCCGGGATCCATGTGCTTGATATCGATCATGACCAGATCGGCCAGCGCACAGGCGGCCTGGAAGACCGGCAGCGGTGCCTGACCGGAGGTTTCGAGGGCCAGGTGCAGCGGTTTAAGCGATCGCTCCAGTTCGATGAGAAAGTCCGGCTGGGCCAGCGGCTCGCCGCCGGACAGCGTGACACCCCCATTGGCCAGCAGAAAATCGGCCTGCCGCTTGATCCGGTCAGCCAGCGCAGATGCCTCGACGCGTTCCCCAACCTGCTTCAAACGGCCCTGGGGGCAGATATGCAGGCAGCGGCCAAAAGGCCGGCAGTCCTCGTGGCCGCAAGGCTGGCGGCACAGCCCGCAGCCCAGGCAGGGCAGTCCGGATTCTTTGATTTCGGGCTCAAACGACAACCCTTCAGGGTTGTGGCACCAGCGGCAGCGCAGCGGGCAGCCCTTGAAAAAAACCGTCGTCCGGATGCCCGGCCCGTCGTTGACACTCATTTCCTTGATGTCGAAGATCACCCCGGATGCCATAGCCGTCTCAGCCGACACAGTCGTAAGCGGTGCGGCGCAGCACATGGTCCTGATAGGCCTCGTCCAGCTCGCAGAAATAGGCGCTCCAGCCCCAGATGCGCACGATCAGCTGGCGGTGTTGCTCCGGATGCGCGCGGGCGTCGAGCAGCACATCCCGGTTGACGGCGTTGAGCTGCAGTTGGTGGCCGCCGCGGTCGATGTACCATTTGACGAGGGTTGAGACCTTGTCGCGGCTGTCCTGGGTCCGGAAGAGGGTGTCATGGAATTCCAGCGTCAGCGGGCCGCCGTTGATCACCCGCGTCAAGTCGGGCCGGGTGAAGCTTTGGATGATCGACAGCGGACCCGGCACGCGGGCAAACAGGCTCGGCGTGTAGTTGGCAGCCAGGGGCTCGCCTTTGCGCCGCCCGTCCGGGGAAGCCGGCAGGTCGCGGACGTGCCAGAGGTAGTACATGGCGGTGCCGGTTCCGGCACGGATCCGGCCGCCCCGCTCGTTATGCAAATCCTTGACCGCGTCGGCGAACCGCCCCAACAGCCAAACGGCCAGCGTTTCTGACGTTTCGTTACCGTCGCCGAACTTGGGGCTCTCGTAGCGCAGCTGGTGCAGCAGGATCTCGTAGCCGGCAAAATCCTGGTCGACAGCGTCGATCAGCTCGGCCGGCGTCAGGCTGCCCTCCTCGTAAATTTTCTGGCGGATGGCGGCCAGGGAGTCGATCGCGGTCGCGATGCCGGTCCCGTGCAGACCCCAGTTGTTGTAGCGCGCGCCCAGCGAGATGTCCTGGCGGCGTGCCAGGCTCCCGTCGGTCAGCAGGGACAGGAACGGGGCCGGGATAAACCAGAGGTTGGCGCAGGACCGGACAATCGAGCGGCAAACCTCGTCCACACGCTGTCCGACTTGCTCCAGGAACGCATCGAAGCTGACGGCTTCGGGCAGATCCTCGCGCATCGCCTCGTCGACGATATGCGGAAACGAGACGGCCCCGATGTTGGCGACATCCATACCCTTGCCGGGGATGATGAACTCCCAGCAGGCGGCGACGCTGTAGTCGATGGCATCCTCAGGGTCGTAGCCCAGGGCGACCAGGCCGGGAATGACCACATCGTCGTTGGAGTACTGGGGAAAACCCAGGCCTTCTCGGGTCAACTCGGTGCCCAAACGATACGTTTCGAGCGGCGTTTCGCGATCGACCCTCAGGTTGATCTTCGGATCGATCAGCTTCAGCTCGCGGCTGGCCTCCAGGCACATGCGGGTCAGGCGGTTGAACACGGTTCCGCCTTGCGGATCGCGGCCGCCCAGCACCATGCTCTGGCCGTTGTCGCCCTGTTGGACGCCGGGGTACAGGTTGCTGTCCTTGTTGAAGGAAAGGAAAAACTCCTCGAGCAGTTCAAAAGCTCCGTCTTCGTCGAGGCGCCCGGATGCCAGGTCCTGTTCCAGGTAGCCGATCATGTGGCGGTCGAAGCGCCCGATCGTGTTGTGGTACTCGCCTTCCAGCCATAACGTGAAGTGCAGGATACGGAAAAACTGCAGCGCCTCGTGAAAGGTCTTGGCGCCCTGCTCCGGAACCTGTTCCAGCACGGCCGCCACCACCTCGTTGCCCATCCGTCTGGCTTGCTCGCGGTAGCGGGCCGCCAGGCCGCTGACCGACTGCATGACCCGAAGCTGGCCGTCCAGGAACGGCCGCTCTTCCGGACGGGCGTTCTGCAATACAGCCTCAATATCCTGTCGCCGCCTGGCGAAGCCGTCGCGGATCAGGCCGTAATAGTTGGGGGTCACGTTGCTGACAAAGCCCAGCTCATGGATATAGTGGCCGGCGCGGATCTGCGCCCACTCGTCGGGCGCGAAAATCTCGGGCTGGCTGCGGATGGTCCGGGTGAAGACGATCCGCTCATCGGCCTCCATGGCAGGCTTTTCGGCGGCCATCAGGAACTCCAGCCGGCGCACCATCCGCTCCTGGGGCGTCAGGCCAAGTTGCTTGTACGCTTCGGCCAGCTGCTTTTCCGGTGTCTGCAGCGCCTGCTGGTGGCGCTTGGCGACAATACGTTCCCTCAAGGTCGAAATGCGTTCGGTCATGGTATTCACCTGCTCATGGGTCCGACGGTCGGACAAACTGAAACCAGGTAACATTAACGTTAATGTTACCTAGTTTCACCTTAGCACGCAAGACCCGGCCTGTCAAGTTGTGTCAGGCGCCGAAGATCAGGACCGGCAGCAGGATGACCGTCGGGCGGCCCTCGGCGACCATCTGGATGACGCCGCGGTTGACCGACTGGATTTGAGGTCCGGCCTCCAGCGTCAGGCTGAACGAGCAGGAGCCGGGGTTGAGGCTGTTCTTATGCGGTAAATTGACATGTTTCGGACCCTCGACCAGGATCAGTCCCTCCGGCAGCAGGCAGCTGATGTCGAGGTGGCGCGGTTCGCGCAGCTGGTTTCTCAGCGTGATCCCCAGCGTCAGGCGCTGCCCGGCCGCAAGACTTAGCGTTTCGGGATAGGTCAGTTCGGCGCGGGTGTGGATAAAATTGAAGACCAGGGCATGGGTCAGGTTGTCGAGCCAGTGCTTGTAGCGTTCCGGAGCCATCAGGCGCTCCGGTGTCAGGCCGTCCAGATCCGTCTCGCCAGCGTCGATCGCCACATCCGCCTTGAAGGCGGCCAGCACCTGGCGGCACATGGCCAGGGTCCGTTCGGTCAGGGCAGTGCAGGTCGGCGGGATGCCGTACAGCGAGCCGCGGTCGACGGCCACCGTGATGATGTCGTCACCGACGTGCCGCTTCCAGTCAGATGGCAGGGC
>JAAZFW010000116.1 GCA_012511525.1 Clostridiaceae bacterium | reverse complement strand
GGTGCGTGCGGCTGTGCGCCAGGCCCTGTCCAGGCTGCTGGCGCCGGAGCAATCCTCCCTGATGGCCGCCTTGCTCGTGGGCGACACGGACGGCCTGAGCGAGGCCCAGCGCTTCGATTTTACCCAGTCCGGCCTGGCGCACCTGACCGCCGTGTCCGGCCTGCACCTGGTTACGCTGCTGCGGGCGCTGGACCTGCTTTTGGGCCGGTTGCCGCTTCGCTACAGGGCGCGCGCCGTTTTCCAGCTGCTCTTTCTGCTCTTTTTCGGCTGCCTGACCGGATGGCGGGTCTCTGTGACCCGGGCGATCGTGATGACCGGCGCCCAACTTGCCGGCAAGCTGCTGCTGCGCCCGACCAGTCCGCCCTGCCTGCTGGCCCTGTCGCTCCTGGTCCTGACCTGCTGCCAGCCCTATGCCGTCCTGGGCAGCGCTTTCTGGATGTCGGCCGCGGCCACCGCCGCCTTGATCTTCCTCGCCGAGCCCCTGGCGGTGCGGCTGAACCGGTTTCTGCCCCGTTTTCCGGCCCGTCTTTTGGCGACAGGCCTTTCCACCCAGCTGGCCACGCTGCCCTGGAGCCTGGCGCTAAGCCACTCGGTTCAGCTGGCGTCCTTGCCGGTCAACGCCCTGGCAATCCCCCTGGCCGGGGGCGCGCTCTGCCTGGGGTTGGCCCTGCTGCCACTGGGCCTGATCGGACCGCCGGTCGCAGCGGCCGCCGCGGGGCGTCCGCTTGGCCTCATCTTGTCACTGCTCCGGGAACTGGCCGGCTGGACCGCCCGGCTCAGGGCCGGGCGCCTTTACAGCGGCTGGTTCAATCCCTGCCTGCTGCTGGCCGTGCTGGCCCTGACCCTGTGCCTGTGGCCGGCCTGGCGACGCGTGGCCCTGAAAGCGTTTCTGGTCCTGCTGGTGGCCGGCTTGGCCTGGCAGGGTATCGCCTGGCTGAACCGGCCTCCCGTCCAGGTCTGGTTTTTCGACGTCGGACAAGGCGACGCCATCCTGGTCCGCTCCCGCCGGGGAACCTTGCTGATCGACGGCGGCAAGCCCGGGCAGGGGACCAGAACCTTGATTCCGGCGCTCAACGCCCTGGGCATCGCCCGTGTCCGCCTGGCCGCGGTGACCCACGGCGACCAGGACCACGCCGGCGGATTGGCGGAGCTGGCCGAATACAACTGCCTGGAGACACTGTTGATCGGGCAGGGCCTCTACGCGGACAGCACCCGGCAGGTTTCGGAAGCGCCCGCGCTGGCCGCACTGCTCGACGGCGCCCGCCGGGCGGTGCAGACCGTCGCCTGGCATGATACAATAGCCCTGGACCGCGACGCGCGCTTTCGCGTCCTGGCGCCGCCGGATAACCGCGAAATCCAGGACGAGGCCCGCCGCGACAGCAACGCCTGGTCGATGATCCTCGAAGGGGATCTGGCCGGCAGCCGCTTCCTGTTCACGGGGGACTGCACGCCGGCTGGGGAACGCCGGCTTAACGAGACCGGCTGGCCGCGCGCCGACGTGCTCAAGGTCGCCCACCACGGGGCGGCGCTGACCACGGGGCAGGCCATGCTCAAACAGACAAGACCGGCTGCGGCCGTCATCTCGGTCGGCGTCAACAATTATGGCCACCCTGACCCGGGTGTCCTGGAGCGGCTCGCCGATCAGGGCTGTCTGGTCTTTTCCACCAGAACCTGCGGCGCCATCCGCTTCGACTGCCGGCCAAACCAGCTGACCGTCCGGACCATGGCAGGCGGCCAACCATAACATACGGGAGGGCCTCGATGGCCAACAGACAAACCCGCCGGGCCAGTCCCGGTTACAACGAACTGAAGGCCGAGCTGCGCGCCGGCAACTGGCAGCGTCTCTACGTGCTCAGCGGCGAGGAGAATTTTTTGATCGAACGCCTGCTCGAAGCCCTGACCGAGTCGCTGGTCAGCGAAGGCAGCCGGATGCTGGATCGCGTTTTGCTTGACGGCAACAACCGTCGGCTGAGCCCGGCCCAGGTCGAGGCGGAGGTCATGACCCCGCCGTTCCTGTCGCGCTGCAAGCTCGTCATCGTGCGCCAGAGCGGCTGGTTCGCCGCACCTGCGCGCGGCCGCAGCGCCGACGACGATGACAGCAGCCCGGACGATGCGGAACCGGCCGCGTCCAATGGTCCGCGCGACCGCCAGGCGGCCCTGGCCGCGCTGTTAGCGAAAGTACCGGATTCCGCCTGTCTCGTCTTTGTCGAGCAGAAAGTCGACCGGCGTCTCCGCTCCCTGGTCCAGGCGATCGAGCAAAACGGCGTGCTGGCCGAGTTCACCCGCGAGCAGCCCCGCACGCTGGCCCGCTGGATCGAGGGCGAGTGCAAGCGGCGCGGCCTTGCCGTCGAACCGCTCGCCGCCGAGAGCCTGATCGACCGCTGTGAGGGCAGCATGCAGCTGATCTGGCAGGAACTGACCAAATTTTTCCTGTACTGCGACAACACGGGCCAGCGCCAGATCGACCGCCAGCTGGTCGACGACCTGTCCCTTCCGGACCTGCACGGGTCGATTTTCGACATGACCGACGCCATCTCCGACGGCCGGACCGGGCGGGCCCTGGAATTGCTCGATGTCCTGGTCAGCCAGAAGCAGCCGGTCCAGCTGATCCAGTTCATGCTGACCCGGCATCTGCGCCAGCTGATCTGCGCCGCGGAGCTGGGCCGTCCCGACGCCATCCAAAGCGCGCTGAAAGTGCCGCCCTTCGTCGCGAACCGACTCAGCCAGCAATCGCGCCGCTTGCCGCCGCGGCTTCTGGAGCAGCTCTACGCTGCCTGTTTCGAGACGGACATCCGGATCAAGAGCGGCCAGATCGGCGACCGGCTTGGCCTGGAGACGCTGCTGGCGGAAAGCGCCCGGGCGATCGGAGATGCCCGCGGTCATTGACGCTGCCGCATGGCTTTTCTATAATGGATGCACATTGCGTTCCAGGCCGGACTGCCCAGGGGGCAGACACAACCAAGGGAGGTTCACATGAGCAAAATCAGGATGACAACGCCGCTGGTGGAGATGGACGGCGACGAGATGACCCGCATCATCTGGCGGCAGATCAAGACGATTTGCCTCGAGCCGTTTGTCGACCTCAAGACAGAATATTTTGACCTTGGCCTGAAGCACCGCGACGAGACAGAGGATAAGGTCACGCTGGACGCCGCCCGGCGCTCACGCGAGCTCGGTGTCGCCGTCAAGTGCGCCACGATCACGCCCAACGCCCAGCGCGTCGAGGAATACCAGCTCAAGAAGATGTGGAAGAGCCCCAACGCGACGATCCGGGCCTACCTGGACGGCACCGTGTTCCGGGCGCCGATCATGGTCAGCTGCATCCGGCCGCAGGTCAGCGCCTGGCAAAAACCGATCACGATCGCCCGCCACGCCTATGGCGACATCTACAGCGCCTCCGAGCTGCTGGTCGACGGGCCCTGCCGCGCCGAGCTGGTTTTGACCGCGCCCGACGGCAGCGAAAAGCGCCAGCTGGTCCACGACTTCGCCGGCCCCGGCGTCCTGATGGGCATGCACAACCTGGACGATTCGATCGCCTCGTTCGCCCGCTCCTGCATGACCTTTGCCCTGGACAGCCACCAGGATCTGTGGTTCGCAGCCAAGGACACCATCTCCAAGACGTATGACCACCGCTTCAAGGACATCTTCGCCGAGATCTACGCCCAGGAGTTCGCCGCGGATTTCGCCGCGGCCGGCATCGCCTATTTCTATACCCTGATCGACGACGCGGTCGCCCGCATCATGCGCTCCGAAGGCGGCCTGATCTGGGCCTGCAAGAACTACGACGGCGACGTGATGAGCGATATGCTGGCCGCCGCCAACGGTTCGCTGGCCATGATGACCTCGGTTCTGGTCGCCCCGCACGGCACCACGGAGTACGAAGCGGCCCACGGCACGGTGACCCGCCACTATTACCGCCACCTCAAGGGGGAGAAGACCTCGACCAACCCGATGGCCACCTTGTTCGCCTGGACCGGCGCCCTGAAAAGGCGCGCCGAGCTGGACGGCCTTACCGACCTGTCCGCGTTCGCGGACAAGCTGGAAAAAGCCGCCCTGGCCACGATCGAGGCAGGGATTGTCACCGGGGACCTCAAGAGCCTGGCCCAGCTCGATCAGGTCAAGGTCGTCGACACCGAGGCCTTCCTGCAGGCGGTTGCATCGCGCCTGGATTGAACAACACGGAGGAAACATGGAAAACACCACCAGCGTCCGCCAACTCTACCGCCAGCCCGAACCGTATTTTGACCAGACCGTCACGGTATCCGGCTGGATCCGCACCCTGCGCGACCAGAAGCAGTTCGGTTTCATCAGCTTGAACGACGGCACGTTCTTCAACAACGTGCAGATCGTATTCGCGCGCGACAGCCTGGCGAACTACGACGCGATCGCCCGCCTGGGAACCGGAGCGGCGATCGTGGCCACCGGGCGCGTCGTCGCCACCCCGGGGGCGCGCCAGCCGTTCGAGCTGCAGGCGACAAGCATCGCGGTCGAAGGGGCGTGTCCGCCGGACTACCCGCTCCAGCCCAAGCGCCATTCGCCTGAGTTTTTGCGCTCGATCGCCCACCTGCGCCCGCGCACCAACTTGCTGTCAGCTGTGTTCCGGATCCGCTCGGTCGCCGCATACGCCATCCACCGCTTCTTCAACGAGCGCCATTTCGTCTACGTGCACACCCCGATCATCACGGGCAGCGACGCGGAAGGCGCCGGCCAGATGTTCACCGTGACCACGCTCGACCTCGATAAGCCGGCGCGTAAACCCGATGGCACGATCGACTTCGACCGC
>JAAZFW010000115.1 GCA_012511525.1 Clostridiaceae bacterium | reverse complement strand
TTGGGCTGTTTCGCGGGAGCGCTGGGGTTCGGTTGACATCTGGATCAACAACGCGGGGCAAAACACGCCCTACCAGCCCTGCTGGGAAACGGGCGAGCCGGACACGGCAGCCGTCATCCAGACCAACCTGACCGGCATGATCTTCGGGTCCCAAATCGCGGCGGAGGGTATGCTTCAGCAAGGGCACGGCGCGATCTACAGCATGGAGGGTCTTGGATCCAACAACATGATCCAGCCCAAAACCGTCTTGTACGGCACGAGCAAGCATGCCCTGACTTATTTCATGAAGGGGCTGGCCCGGGAACTGGCCAGAACCGGCGTCATCGCGGGACGGCTGTCGCCGGGCATGATGCTGACGGATTTCATCACCAAAACGCCGGACGGGAATCCGGCCGCTGTCCTGACAGATGCGTCGTTTCGGCGGGTGTTCAACATCCTGGCTGATAGGCCCGAAACGGTGGCGCGGTTCTTCATCCCCAAAATTTTGGCCAACACCCGTAACGATGTTCAGATCGCCTGGCTGACCCCGACCAAGGCGGCCTGGCGTTTTATGACGAGCTTTTGGCGAAAAAACAAGCTGCTGGAATAAACCGGCCCGTCACCTGCCGCGATTGCGCTTACAGACTGCCTGGCGCGTAGTGGGCGCCCGGGGCCACCTCGAGCTTGCCGCTGACCGAGGACCGGTAGCCGGTATCCAGGATCGCCATGGCGTTGAGGTTGACCGGAAGGTCGAGCGTCGGGTGGAGCGGCGTACCCTTTTCAAGATGGCTGATCAGCTCTTTGGCAATCGTGTCGCGGTCTTCCGGCAAGAGGTCCGCCTGGTAGACGGCCGACGGTGTCGTGCGGTGCCGCTTGTCGAAGACGCTCACGGTATTGCCGTCCGTCACCAGCGTGCCCTTGAGTCCGAACACGATCGGACCCGACGGGACGCCCCGGTTAACGGTGGTCCAGCTGCCTTCGATCAGGGCGACGGCGCTGTCGAACCGGGCTGTGATGGTGCCGTAGTCCTCGGCGTCGCCAAATGGGCTGGCAAAGTTTGCCCGCAGGCCGTAGGCGGCTCGCACCGGTGAACCGAGAAACCAGCTGGACAGGCAGGCGCCGTAACAGCAGTAATCCCAGAACGCGCCGCCGCCGGACGCCGCATGGTACCACCATTGCGAGCTTTTTTCCTCGTCGGTCAAGTTCTCACCGTAAGAGAACGGGCCCTGCGAATCGGTGTTGCGGTAGGTGAATTTGAAAACATCGCCGACGATCCCTTCGCCGACCAGCTTTTGCGC
The DNA here is from genome assembly GCA_012511525.1 of Clostridiaceae bacterium. Taxonomy (GTDB): domain Bacteria; phylum Bacillota; class Clostridia; order Saccharofermentanales; family UBA5734; genus JAAYBY01. The sequence goes on along the minus strand of JAAZFW010000115.1, from coordinate 1,819 downwards.
CAGCCGGATGCCCGGATACCAGGTCGTCGGCCAGTTGATGGCCAAAACGGCGCCGCCCTGTTTGGCGGCAGCGGCCATCTGGAGCGCTTCGGCCATCGAGGTGGCCATCGGCTTTTCGACGAGCACATGGATGCCCCTCTTCAGCAAGTCCGACACGACGCGGCTGTGAAACGCGTTCTCGCAGCAGACGATGGCCAGATCCGGCGCGCTGTTGTCGATAAGACGGGTGTAATCGTCGTAGATCGCGAGCATCCCGGTCAGATCGATCACCGCCTTGAGGTTGTAGGCCCGGGTGGACGGCTTCTCGCTCAGGGAGGGAAGCTGGGGCTTGATGTCGCAGCAGGCTACCCATTCGATCTTGTCACCCAGTTGATAAAAGGCTTTGACCAGCGACTGGATATGCATATGCGCAAAACCAATCACGGCAACACGTATTTTTTTCATGCGGCAGGTTTCCTTTCCTGGTATGAATCCGGCGAAGCGTTACGTTCAGTCTAAAGAGCCGATCAGGTGGTGTCAAGGATCGGGCTGGCATTATTTGTATCGGCGCCGCCGCCTTAGCAGCAGGAGAACGGATACCAAAAGCACCGCCAAACCTGCCGCGCCACCTAACCAGGCAGCCACCGGAACGCGAACGTGCGCCTCTGGCGCAGGCAGGATCGGTTGGGTTGGTACAGGCGCGGGTGTGATCGTTGTGGGTGTCGCCGCGTGAATTTCCTCTTGCAGGCGGATGACAACATACAAGAACCGCGTGTCTAATATCGTGCCGCCCATATCCGTCACGGTTGCCTCCAACTGGAAATCGCCGGCAACCGTTCGAGGTGGCGTCCAGACAGCCTGGCAGGCAGCCTGTCCGGAAACATCGTCCAGGTAAACCGGCGGCAGTTCGGCGACCATGGCACCGCTGTCCAGCTTTCGGACCGTAAAGTGGATTAAGAGATCCTGGGCCATATCGTCGTTATTGACGATAACCTCGATGCCAACCGGATCGCCTGTCGCATACAAGGCGCGGTCAAGGCTGACGCGGGTCATGCGCGCTGCGCTGTGAACCGATTCAATCGCGAAGACATAGCGGCGGTAGTAAAGCGACGCGAGCGTCTCCGGTTGCGTGTAGAAAGGGAAAACGCGGATGATTAGCGTTGTAGACCCGTCTGCGTTTTGTTCGACCTGCCAGCTATGGGTCTGGGCGGGATACCAACCTGGCAGCATGGTGACGGGGCGGAGCGGGTCTTCTTGCAGAATGACCACCGGCAGGCGCAGACCATCGTGCTGCTCCTGGCCGGACCGGTCTTCGAGCAGAACGTTTTGCACCCGGATGCCATCGTTCAGTTCGGTCTTGTAGACCAGATAAGGCACCAGCGGACGCCCTTCTTCGGCAAAATAGGGCTCGCTGCCTGTGAACGTGACCGTGTCGACGCCGTTTTCGGACAAGATCTGGCAGGGCGGCAGGTCCAGCGTCCATGTGCGGGTTTCGGCGGCAGCAACCGAACCGAACGTGATCGTCAGCGCCAGACAAGCCGCGCATGCCACGATCAGGCAGCTGGCGAAGCAATGCCGGACGTAATGCGGTTTGCGCTCAGGGTTGCCCATATTTCGGATCTCCATAGAGGTTGAAATAATACTTGAAATGAAACCAGTGCGCGCCGAGGACGACCGTATCGGTCTTCAGGGCGTGCAGGCTGTCACCCACACTGCCTGGACCGGGGAAATAGCGCCAGAAGCGCCCGGTGACAAGATCCTGGCTCAGATCGGTGAACATCGACTCCGTGGCACCCAGGTAGACCGCTGTTCCGCTGCGTAAGAAGCCTTCTGAGATGCT
>JAAZFW010000013.1 GCA_012511525.1 Clostridiaceae bacterium | reverse complement strand
CCGAACCGTCCGCGCATACCGGTCGAGGTTGAAGATGGCCTCTTCGCCGGCGATGTAGGAGACATCCTTTTCATAATGTTCGGTCAGGCAAACGCCGTCCAGGTGGCTTTTAGCCGCCGCCTCGAGCAGTTCAAAACCCGCCTGGCGGGCATCGAAAGAATAGGGGATGGTATGAGTGTGGTGGTCGATCAGCATAGTTCACCTGCGCGCTTTTAAGGTAAAGCGTAACCTCTGTGATGTGTATCGTCTGAAAATAGATTATAATACAGTCAGCTAAAAAACAAACCCAGCAGGGAGGACAAAGACAACATGAAAGACCAGGAAAAGACCAAGAAAGCCGCGCCGCCGGACGGCAAACAATTAAAAAAGGACCTTCAGGTCGAGTTTCCCAACCTGTGGGACCGGATCACGGACGATGACCGCGAACGGGTCATGGCGTTCGCAGAAGACTACAAGTCGTTTCTCGATATGGGCAAGACCGAGCGCAGCTTCGTCGCGGTCGCCGTCGAAACGCTGGAAAACATGGGTTATGTGCCACTTGACAGCCAGGATCATTTTGAGGCGGGCAGCAAGGTGTACCACACGATCCGAAACAAGGGTCTGGTCGCCGCCGTCGTCGGCACAGATGACGCCTCAGCCGGCTTCAACCTGATCGGCGCCCACATCGATTCGCCGCGTCTCGACCTCAAGCCGCTGCCGATCTACGAGGAAAGCGAACTGGTCTTCTTAAAGACCCATTACTACGGCGGGATCAAGAAATACCAGTGGCCGGCCATTCCGCTGGCGGTGCACGGGATCATCTTCCGCGCCGACGGATCGCCCCTGACCGTCCGCATCGGGGAGAACCCCCAGGAGCCGGTTCTGACCATCACGGACCTGCTGCCGCACCTCGGTTCCGAGCAGATGAGCCGCAAGGCGACCGACCTGATCAAGGGCGAGGATCTCAATGTTCTGGCGGGCTCGCTGCCGTTTGCCGATCCGGAACTGGCAGGCCGCTTCAAGCTGGGTCTGCTTCAACTGCTCCTCAACCGTTACAACCTCAAGGAAAAGGATTTCGTCTCCGCGGAAATCGAGCTGGTCCCGGCCGGCCAGGCCCGCGATGTCGGGCTGGACGCCAGCATGATCGGCGCCTACGGTCAGGACGACCGCGTATGCGCGTTCACCGCCCTGACGGCCTTGACCAGCCTTGAGACCCCCGCACGGACGTCGGTCTGCCTGCTTTTCGACAAGGAGGAGATCGGCAGCGAAGGGAACACCGGCGCCCAGTCCCGCGCCTACGAGTACGCGATCCAGGAGCTGTTCGTGCGCACCAGCGAACCGGGGCGCAGCCAGCTCGACTTCGCCCGGCAGCTGTCGCGCTGCCAGATGCTGTCCGCCGATGTCAGTGCCGCTTTCGATCCCACCTATGCTTCGGTGTACGACAGCAAGAACGCCAGCTACCTCGGCCACGGCCTGTGCCTGGTCAAGTATGTCGGCGCCCGCGGCAAGAGCGGGACCAGCGATGCCAACGGCGAGTTTTTCAGCAAGATCATCCGCATGTATGACGCCGCGCAGGTTCCATGGCAGACCGGCGAACTGGGCAAAGTCGATGCCGGCGGCGGCGGTACGGTCGCGGTTTACCTGGCCAGCCTGGGTATGGAAGTGATCGATTGCGGCGTGCCCGTCCTGTCGATGCATTCGCCCTTCGAGGTCACCAGCAAGGCGGATGTCTACTACACCTATGTGGCCTACAAGACCTTCTTCGAGAACGCCTGATGCCGATCGCCCCGCAGGCCAGACGCTGTTTTCTTTGCCCGCGTGCCTGCGGGGCTGAACGCACGGAATCGTCGCCGGGCTTTTGCGGCGCCGATGAAGCGTGGCAGGATTTTCGCGTCGCCCGCGTGATGCTGCACCATTGGGAAGAGCCGTTTATCAGCGGCAGCCGGGGTTCCGGCGCCGTGTTCTTTTCCGGCTGTGCCCTGCGCTGCGCGTTTTGCCAGAACCGGCCGATCAGCCACGACCGAGGCGGTGACCGATTGTCTCCTGCAGCCCTGACCGCAGCGGTCGTCACCTTGCTCGAGGGTGGCGCACACAACATCAACCTGGTGACGCCCAGCCATTACGCGGACCGCATCCCGGTTTGGCTTGAACGCCTGAAAGCGGTGCCGGCCTGGCAAACGCGTCCGGTGCCGGTTGTCTGGAACTCCAGCGCATACGAGACGCCCGCGTCGATCGCAGGTCTTTCCGGATCGGTCGATGTTTTTCTGCCTGATCTGAAATTCGCGTCGCCCGGGCTGGCCTCGGATCTGGCCGGCGCGCCGGACTACCCGCCCGTCGCCCTGGCGGCAATCCAGGCCATGCTCCGTCTGCAGCCAGATGCGGTTTTTGGTTCCGACGGTCTGCTCCGGCGCGGCGTCGTCATCCGCCACCTGGTTTTGCCAGGCCATTGGCGCGACTCGCTCGAGGTGGTGCGCCAGCTCGCCCGATCGGTGCCGCTCCAGACCCCGCTGTCCCTGATGTGCCAGTACACGCCCCAGGAAACACGCCTGGCCGGTCACCCGGAGCTGGACCGGCGCTTGACGACCTGGGAGTACCGCCAGGTGCTCGACGCCGCCCTGGACCTGGGCTTCACAAACATCCTGGGACAGGAGCGCGCTTCGGCCAATTCGGCCTATACGCCCGATTTTGCCGAGCGCCTGCGCCCGGGCCGGTGCTGATTGAGCGGGTTGGCCTCGACCGCCTGGTGCAGGGATTCGTTGTCGATATGGGTATAGATCTCGGT
>JAAZFW010000114.1 GCA_012511525.1 Clostridiaceae bacterium | reverse complement strand
GGCATCCGCCAGGTCCTGGCCGTGACCGGCGACGCCATCCCAGAATCTGACCGCGGTTTTGTCAAACCCGTTTTCAACCTGAACAGCATCGGCCTGCTGCAGCTGATCGGGCAGATGAACCGCGACCCGTTCGCCGGTGACCCGATCCTGGCCGCTGCCGCCGTCGATCCCGGATCGCCGAACCACGATGCGGAATATGGCCGCGCCTGCCGCAAACAGGAAGCCGGAGCCGGGCTGTTCCTGACCCAGCCGGTTTTCGAAGAGCGTTCGCTCGAGCTGGTCGGGCGCATGCGCGGCGCAGGCATGAAGGTGCTGATCGGCCTGATGCCGCTGCTCAACTGGCGCAACGCCCAGTTTCTCAGCCACGAGGTCCCCGGCATCCGGATCCCCGAAACGATTCTCGGGCGTTTCTTTCCCAAGCAGGACAAGGAGGAAGCTCTGGAAACCGGCCTAGCGGTCATCCTCGATCTGGCCCGGCGTTTTCGCACCCAGGCCGATGGCTTCTACCTGATCCCGCCGTTCAACCGCAGCGCCTTGATCAGCCGGTTCCTGGCTCGCCTGAGCGCGGAAAACATCGTCGGACAAAAAGGAGTCTCCCATGATTTTGATCGCTGAAAACCTGAACAGTTCGATTCCTGCCGTGCAGAAAGCCCTGGCTGACTGGGACGAAAAGGCGCTTATCGACCTGGTCATGCGGCTAAACAGCAGCCCGGCCGATTACCTTGATGTTAATGCCGGCATGTTCCAGGAACATGAGGCGGAGGTGCTGTCCCGGCTCGTCGCCCTGGTGCGCGCGCACAGTCAAAAACCGCTGGTGCTCGATTCGCCTGACCCGGCCGTGCTGGCCCGGGTCTGCCCCAACGCCGGTTTTGGCCTGCTGCTCAATTCGATGACGCTGGAAAAAACCCGCTGCGAAACCATGTTGGACCTGGCTATGGAACACCAGGCCGGCCTGATCGCGCTTCTGATGCCGGCAGACCATTTTCCCCGCGACCTGGACGAACGGCTTCAGGCGGCCGAGCAGATTCTTGACGCAGCCGCCAGGAAAGGACTGCCGGCCGACCGCCTGTTCCTGGATCCGATGATCCAGCCGGTATCGACCGACGATAAGGCCGGCCGCAACGCCTACCTGGCGATCCGAACCTTGCGCCGCCGCTTTCCCGAAGGGGTTCACCTGGTGGCGGGACTGAGCAATATTTCGTATGGCTTGCCGGCGCGCCGCTACCTCAACCGTGCCTTCCTGCTCCAGGCGATGGCCTGCGGACTGGACAGCGCGATCCTCAATACACTGGACACCGAGCTGATGGCCCTGTGCCAGGCGGGGCTCGTCCTCGCCGGCGAGGACGAATACTGTCAGAACTATTTGGAGACTTTCAGGCCGCAATAAGCCGATGCGCCTTGTCAGCCCTCATCGGGCGCTCCGACGTAGGGATAGTAGACATAGCCGACCAGGCCGTCGTCGGTCTGGACTTTGACCCAGTCATCCTGAGGTTCTGACATCTGGATGAGCATATCGCCGTTTTCAAGCGTGGCTAACAACTGCCCGTCGGTGCTGGGCTGGTCGCGCAGGTTCAACCGCCGGGCGGTCACCTGCAGCTTGACCGGCGGTTCGGTCGGCGTCGGGCTGGCGGTTGGCTTGACGGTCGGGGTCGGTGTAGCCGCAGCGGTCAATGTCGGTGTCGGCGCCAGGGTTGTTCCTGTCGGATCGGTCGGATCGGTTTCAGGCTTTCGCGAGCCGGCCCAGGCCGCGATGACAATCACCAGGATTAAAACAAGCAGGGCTGGCAAGAGGACGCGCAGGCGCCAGTTTCGGTCAGCGAGGAGCTGGCGGATCTGAAAGCGCGATCGCACCGGGGTTTCCGGCTCATCGGCCATGGTTTCCGAATCCGATTCGTGCTCTTCCTGGCCGAAGGCGGTTGAACGGCGCTTGTCCATCCAGCTGCGCAGCCGGGCGCCGGGGCCTTCAGGCTCCAGCCCCGGGCGCTGGTCCGCTTCCTTGTGCAGGACCTCCAGCGCCAGCCAGGTCTGGTCCTGCTGATAGCCGCGCTGGCGGGCGATCTGGAACAGCTCGCTCATCTTGGCCGGCAGCTGGCGCAAGCCGAGCAGCAGGTCGGCGATCTCGCCGGAGGCGAACACCTGGGGCAAATCGGGCGGCAGCAGCAGGATGAAATCGTCCTGGCTGATTTGAAACGAGTAGTAGTGGTGGGTCTCGTGATAGGACTCGTCGAAAACCAAATCGCGCAGGCTGACGGGTTTCAGGCGGCGCATTTCACCGTTGCGCAGCAGGTAGAATCCGTCCGTAACCGGAAGCCAGGCCTGCAGGCGGGTTTCGTCAAAACAGATCATCAGGTCAGGCCGGAGGTTGTACTGGACCATCAGGTCATTCAGGTTGGCGCTGCCCCGATGGGCCAGGATCGGCAAAAAAGCCTGCCAGCGGCTGAGCTGCTGGCGCTGCTCGGAAAGGCTTGCGGCCAGATCCGGCTCGGCAGCCCTAATGCCGACCACATACTGGAGCTGGCGATGGCTGGTCTGAATATGGATATTCTGTGCCGCGGCAGAAAGCAATCCGAGATGGGTCCCGTTGATCAGGTAACTGAACTGCTGCAAATCGTCGCCGTTGAAACTGACTGTCATGGCCGTTTTGATCACTTCGGTCCCTCCTTGCCCCGCGCGTGTAGTCCACGCCTATTGTATCCTAAAGCGAACGCGCTGACCACAGCTTGAGCGAAGATACGCGGTTCTATGTTAAAATAGCATCGTATGCCACCCGGTCCGGCCGGACTCTTGCAGAACACGCCGGATCGCCACGTCAAGGAGGAATCGCGCTTGGAGATGCTCGCTAAGCTTCAGGATATCCGGAAAAATATCGCCCGCATCCTGGTCGGACGCCAGGATACGATTGATTTGCTCATGATCGCCCTGCTCTGCCAGGGCCATGTCCTGATCGAGGATGTGCCGGGCGTCGGCAAAACCACGCTGGCCCAGGCCTTTGCCCGCTCGCTGGATCTGAGTTTCAGGCGCATCCAGTTCACGCCGGATGTGCTGCCGTCGGACATCACGGGCTACAACCTGTACCAGTTCGACCAGCAGGAGATGGTTTTCCGCCCGGGCGCGATCATGAGCCAGATCATCCTGGCCGATGAAATCAACCGATCCAGCCCCAAAACCCAGTCCAGCCTGCTGGAAGTGATGGAAGAGCGCCAGGTTACAGTCGACGGGGTAACGCGGCCGGTGCCGCAGCCGTTCATGGTTTTGGCCACCCAGAACCCGATTGAGTTTGCCGGGACGTTTCCGCTGCCAGAAGCCCAGCTGGACCGTTTCCTGATCCGCCTGCGTATCGGCTACCCCAGCCACCAGGAGGAGCTTTCGATCCTGCAGCGCCATCTCGACCCGCCCCGCTGGCAGGATCTCGAGCCGGTCCTCTCCCCGTCCGAGCTGCTCGAGCTGCAGGAGCAATCGGCTCAGGTCAAGGTAGCGGGGCCGGTGATTGAGTACATCGCCCGGATTGCGGAAAAGACGCGCAGCCACGAATCGATCGCCCTCGGCATCAGCCCCCGCGGCAGCATCGCCCTGATGCGGGCGGCCAGGGCAAAAGCGGTTCTGGCCGGACGCGATTTCGTTTTGCCTGACGACGTGCAGCAGCTGGTCCTGCCGGTCCTGCTGCACCGGATCGTCCTGCGTCCCGAAGCGGCCCTGAGCAGCCAGGCGGCAGAACGGCTGCTCCAGGATATGGTGCGGGTCATGCCGGTTCCCGCTGTCACATGAAGCAGCGCCAGGTCGTCTTTTTCAGCCTGGCGGCGTTTTTCCTGGTTGCCGGCCTTTTGAGCGGCAGCCGTGTTTTCTATGTGCTGCTGTTCAGCCAGCTGTTTCTGGTCCTGGCCACGCTCGCCCTGAACCTCTGGGCTGCCGTCACGTTTACGTACACCCAGGAACTGAGCGCGCCGCGCACCCTGCGCGGACGCCCGGTGACGCTGACGCTGACGATCCACAACGAAAAGCCGCTGCCGTTTCCCCTGATGCGGGTCCGCCTGGTGTTGGCTTCAGAAAAAAGGCAACAGGATTTGGTGTTCAACCTGGCACCGGACAGCCGATTGGAGCACCGCCAGGAAATGCCCTGCCCCTACCGCGGCGCTTATGCGGTCGGGATGACCGTGATCGACTTTCTCGACCTTTTCGGCCTGCTGCGCCTGCCCTTTGACATGCGTCTCCTGCCCTATTACCGGCTCAAGCCCTTGCTGGTCTATCCGCGCCTGGTCGAGCTCAGCCGGCTGAACATGCCAGCCCTGGACATGCAGCGCTTCACCCGGCACCAGAACCTGACCGACGACCACGACCAGCCGTACCCCATGGTACGCGATTACCAGCCGGGTGATTCCGGGAAGCACATCCACTGGAAGGTGTCCGTACGGCAGCAGAATCTGATGACCCTAACCTACGAGCAGGCGACGGAACCGTCGGTCGAGCTGATCCTCGATTTGCATCGCGGCGGGTACGACGGCGAGAACGCCAGCCAGGCCGAGGACATCTTTTGTGAGACAGCCACCGCCCTGGTCTATTATTTGCTGCGCCAGAACTGGCATCTGCTGGTCAGCGGCCACGGCCACCAGCTGCAGCACCTGAGCGGATCCAGCCTCAAGGACTTCCAGCCGATTTACCAGTGGCTGGCCTCGGTCCGGTTTAACAGCCGGCGCAGTTTTGTCCAACCGCTGCGCCAGTCACTCGGATCCAGCCGCGCTCGCGCACGCATCGTCCTGACCACGCGCATCGAGCCGGAACTGGGCAGCCTGCTCGGGCAGAACCGGCTCAGCCGCACCTCGATCTACACCTTGGTTGCGGGCCCGGCCCGCAGCAACCCCAACGAAACGAAGCTGGCCGGCCTGTTCCGGCAATCCGGACTGCCGGTCTGGTTTGTCCATTACGGGGACGACGTCGCCCGCGTCCTGCAGGGGGAATGGTGACGCGCGTACGGCAAAAATCCCCGCTCGCCGAATGGACGGTGGACACCCTGATCACCGCCCTTTTGTCGCTCGGCCTGACCCAGCCGCTGTTTTTCGTGCGCGACATGGAATTGGGCTGGTCCGGCGCGATCGGGCTGGCGCTTGCCGGTTCCCTGCTGGCAGCCCTGCTTAGCCGGCGCTGGTGGATCGCACCCGCCCTGGCGGCAGCGATCGGGCTGCCCGGCATGTGGATCCTCGATCGCCTGAAACTGCTGCGCCGCTGGCTGGCTGCCGTGTCCGACTACCTGGCGTGGGCTGGCCAGCGGCTGCTGCTGGGCGGCCCCGAGCCGGACCTCGACTTCTGGCTGCCGCTTTTGAATTTCCTGATTGTGCTCGCGGTTACAGCCGTCTTGTTCGCCCTGGTCCGACGCCTGAACCGCCTGCCCCTCTTCGCGGCCATCGCCCTGCTGGTCGATATTCCGTTCTTGCTCGCCTTCCCGGACCCGATCGCGCCGGTGCTGCCGACGCTGGCCGGCCTCGCGGTGCTGCTGCCCGCCAGCATGGTCCGGATCGTCAAGATCCAGCATCCTCATGCGGTGCTCCCGCGTGCACCCTTGCAGTGGCTGGCCCTGCCGGTCGCCATCCTGGCCGTTTTGCTCGGACAGCTGG
>JAAZFW010000113.1 GCA_012511525.1 Clostridiaceae bacterium | reverse complement strand
CAGACGCTGGAGGCGCTGGTCACGACCGATCATGTTGTCCCGATGCCTGTCTTCCGCCCCCTGATCGGGCTGGACAAGAACGATACCGTCGACCTGGCCCGGCGGATCGGGACGTTCGAAACCTCGATCTTGCCTTACGAAGACTGCTGCACGGTTTTTGTTGCCAAGCACCCCAAGACCCACCCGTCCCTGTCCGACGCCGCCCAGGCTGAAGAGGGCCTTGATATCGAGGGCCTGACGGAGCAGGCCCTGTCACGCATCGAGGAGGTCGTTTTATGAAAATCGGCAAGCTCAGCCACAGTGAGCTCCAGCAGCTGGTGCTCAGCCGCCTGCCCCAGGCGGCCGGAACCGTCCTCGCCGGACCCGGCATCGGCCTGGACTGCGCCGCGGTCCGCTTCAGCGACGGGCAGGTTATCCTGACATCCGACCCGATCACCGGCGCCGCAGCCGATATCGGCCGCCTGGCCGTGCATATCTCCTGCAACGACATCGCGGCTTGCGGGATCCGGCCCAGTGTCCTGATGATGGTTCTGCTCGCGCCGCCCAGCTGCGAGCCCGACGATATCCGCCAGATCATCGACCAGGCTGCCGAAGCGGCGCGCAAGATCAACGTCAGCATCGTAGGCGGCCATACGGAGATATCCGACGCGGTCAGCCGTTTTGTCGTGATCACGACGGCGATCGGCTTTACGTACGGCGACAGCATCATCCAGTCCGGCAGCGGACGGGCAGGGGACACGCTCCTGATGACCAAGACGGCCGGTCTCGAGGGCACGGCCATCCTCGCGGCCGATCAGGCAGACAAGCTGGCCAGCCATCTCAGTCCGGATGAACTGGCCAGGGCCCGCTCGTTGCTGGGCAAGATCAGCGTCATCGAGGAGGGGACCTGCGGGCGCCGCTTCAATGTGCACGCCATGCATGACGCGACCGAGGGCGGCATCCTCGGCGCCTGCTGGGAGATGGCGGAAGCCTGCGGCCTGGGCTTGGTCGTCGATAGCGCCAAGATCCCGATCGACCCCCTGACCGAACGCATCTGCCAGGCCCTGGACCTCGATCCCCTGCGCCTGGTCTCCAGCGGCAGCCTGATCCTGGCGACATCCCAGCCCGACGACCTGATTCAGGAGCTGGCCCGCAAAGGCGTGCTGTGCACCGCCATCGGGCGTTTGACTGCCGAACCGGACCGCGTGCTGCTGACCGGCGATGGATCGCGCGAACTGGAACCGCCCGGATCGGACGAGCTTTACAAAACCCTTTGATTCGTTACAATAAGGGATGAAGTCCGGGGAATCCGGACAACATCAAGACCGATCCGATCGGGCAGCTGGACGCTGCAGGAGGACCACCCAGATGACTTATGAGCACATCGCCCGCACCGACCCGGCCGTATACGCGGCGATCCGGCAGGAAATCGACCGCCAGCGCGACAAGATCGAGCTGATCGCGTCCGAGAATTTTGTCAGCGAAGCCGTTCTCGAGGCCGCGGGCACACCGTTGACCAACAAGTATGCCGAGGGCTATCCCGGCAAGCGTTATTACGGCGGCTGTGAATACGTCGATATCGTCGAGCAGCTGGCGATCGACCGCGCCAAACAGCTTTTCGGGGCTGAGCACGTCAATGTGCAGCCGCATTCCGGGGCTCAGGCTAACACGGCCGTCTATTTCGCCATGCTCGAACCCGGCGACAAGATCCTTGGCCTCAACCTGGCGCACGGCGGCCATCTGACGCACGGCATGTTCAAGAACGTGTCTGGGAAAACCTACCAGGCTGTAGCCTACCAGGTCGAGCCGGACACCTGCACGATCGATTATGACAAGCTCGAAGCGCTTGCTGTCGCCGAAAAGCCGAAGCTGATCGTCGCCGGCGCCAGCGCTTATCCGCGCACGCTCGACTTTGCCCGTTTCCGGGCGATCGCCGACGCGGCCGGCGCCTACCTGATGGTTGACATGGCCCACATTGCCGGCTTGATCGCCGCCGGGCTGCATCCCGATCCGGTGCCCTATGCCGATTTTGTCACGACCACGACCCATAAGACGCTGCGCGGTCCGCGCGGCGGCATGATCCTGTGCCGGGAGGCGTACGCCAAGGCGATCGACTCGGCCGTCTTCCCGGGCCAACAGGGCGGCCCGTTGATGCACATCATCGCCGCCAAGGCGGTCGCCTTTAAGGAAGCGCTCGAACCTTCGTTCGCCGCCTACCAAAAGCGCATCGTGGCCAACGCCAAGGCACTGGCAGACGGTTTGCTGCGGCGCGGCATCCGCCTGGTTTCGGGCGGCACCGACACGCACCTGATGCTGGTCGACCTTAGGGAAACCGGCGTCACGGGCAAGACGATGCAGCTGCGCCTCGACGAAGTCAACATCACCTGCAACAAGAACGGCATCCCGTATGACCCGGAGAAGCCGTTTGTCACCTCGGGTATCCGCCTGGGGACCCCGGCCGTGACGACCCGCGGCATGAACGGGCAGGACATGGACGAAATCGCCGACCTGATCCATCTCGCCCTGAATGGGTACGACACCGCGCAGGACGAGATCCGTACGCGTGTCGCCGCCCTCTGCGCGCGCTACCCGCTCTATGCGGATCTTTGAGGACATCAAATCACGAGGAGGATGACCGTGGACAGCTCGAGGGGGCGAACCGAGCCGCTGGCATACCGGATGGCCCCGCGAACCCTTGACGAATTTGTCGGCCAGGAGCATATCCTCGGGCCGGGCAAAATGCTGCGCCGCATGGTTGAGGCCGACCGGCTCAGTTCGATTATCCTGTTCGGCCCGCCCGGCACGGGGAAAACGTCCCTGGCCCGGGTGGTCGCGGCGACAACCCGCTCCGGGTTTGCCAAGCTGAATGCCGTGACGGCCGGTGTGGCCGACATCAAGCGGGTCATCGCCGACACCGAGAACCCGATTCTCAACCCGTCTGGCCGGACCTTGCTGTTTGTCGACGAGATCCACCGTTTCAACAAGCTTCAACAGGACGCCCTGCTGCCCCAGGTGGAGAACGGGACGCTGATTCTGATCGGGGCGACGACGGAAAACCCCTTTTTCGAAGTCAACAAGGCCCTGATCTCCCGCTCGACCGTCTTCCAGCTCCAGCCGCTCAGCGAGCAGGACATCCGCCGGATCCTGACCATGGCGCTTAAGGACAAGGAGCGGGGACTGGGCCAGTACCAGGTCACGCTCGAACCGGACGCCTTGGATCGGATCAGCTCCATGGCCAACGGCGACGCGCGGATCGCGCTCAACGCCCTGGAACTGGCTGTCATCACGACCCAGCCCGACGCCGGCGGCATCATCCATGTCGACCAGGCGGTCATCGAGGACTGCATGCAGAAGCGCTCGATCGCCTTTGACCGCGACGGGGAGAGCCACTACGACACGATCAGCGCCCTGATCAAGTCGATGCGCGGTTCGGACCCGGACGCGGCCGTCTTTTACCTGGCGCGCGCCCTGCATGGAGGCGAGGACATCGAGTTTCTGGCGCGCCGCATCCTGATCTGCGCCGCCGAGGATGTCGGCCTGGCCAACCCGCAGATGCTGACGCTGGCTTTGTCGGCCTACCAGGCGGTCACGATGGTCGGCATGCCCGAAGCGCGCATCATCCTCAGCGAAGCCGCGCTCGCCGTTGCGACCAGCCCCAAGTCCAACGCCACGGTCGTGGCGATCGACCAGGCGGCCGACGACGTCGCCAACCGACGCACTGGCGAGATCCCGATGCACCTGCGCAACGCGCCGGTCGACGGAATGGCCGCGCTCGGCTACGGCAAAGGCTACCTTTACGCTCACGATTACCCCGGCAACATCGTCGACCAGGAATACCTGCCCAAGGAGATGCTGGGCACCGTCTACTACAAACCGACCAGCAACGGTTACGAGACCCGCATCCGGGAATGGCTGGAAAAAAGGAGGCAAAAATCATGAGCCGCAAGGCCTACACGATCGGCTATGGTCACGGCACGCGACAGTTTGAACTGGATGAGGAGCGGGTGCTGCTGGAAATGGCCGCAGCGCGCGTCGATGCGGAGCCGGACGAAACCGAAGAGGTGCGCCGCGCCCTGAAAAACCCGATCGGATCGCCGCCTCTTAACGAAATCGTGCGCCCGGGCGAGACGATCTGCATCATCACCAGCGACATCACCCGGCCGTGCCCCTCGGCCGTGATCCTGCCGCCCCTGCTCGAGGAACTGGAACTGGCCGGCATCCATCTCGACGACATCACCGTTGTCTTCGCCCTTGGCAGCCATCGCCGGCACACCGAGGAGGAGCAGGAACGCCTGGTCGGCCCGGCGGTTTACAGCCTGGTCCACACGGTCGATTCCGATCCGGAAGACACCGTCTATCTCGGCATGACCGCCCTGGGCACGCCAGTCAACATCACATCGGTGGTCGCACAGGCCGACCGGCGCATATTGGTCGGCAACATCGAGTACCATTATTTTGCCGGTTACAGCGGCGGAGCCAAGGCCTTGATGCCCGGCGTGTCGGACCGCGAGGCGATCCAGGCCAACCACAGCCGCATGGTCGAAGCGACATCACGGGCCGGCGAAATCGAGCACAACCGACTGCGGCTGGACCTCGAGGAAGCGGCCGACATCTGCGGCTGCGATTTCATCCTCAATGTTATCCTCAGCGAGGAAAAGAAGATCCTGCGTGCCGTGGCCGGCGACCACCGTGCCGCGCACCGCGCCGGCTGCGCCTTCCTGGACAGTTTGTACAGGATTCCGATCGAGCGCCAGGCCGACCTGGTGATCGCCACGCCGGGCGGCTTTCCCAAGGACATCAACCTCTACCAGGCGCAAAAGGCGCTCGACAACGCCCGTCACGCCGTCCGGCCCGGCGGGATCATCATCCTGGCGGGCGCCTGCAGCGAAGGTTTTGGTGAAGAGGTGTTCCGTGAATGGCTGCTGGAGGCCGAACAGCCGCAGGACCTGATCCATCGGGTCAAGCGCGAGTTCCGCCTGGGCGGACACAAGGCGGTGGCCATCGCCATGACCCTGGAACACGCCCAGGTTTACTTCGTCTCGGACATGGATGTTCAGGACGCAGCCAGAACCTTCATGAAACCCTACCAGGATTTGGAGACGGCGATCGCGGACGCCCTGGACGCACTCGGCCCCGACGCCCGGGTGATCATCATGCCGCATGCCGGTTCGACCTTGCCGGACGTGCGCGCTTG
>JAAZFW010000112.1 GCA_012511525.1 Clostridiaceae bacterium | reverse complement strand
GGGATTTGCGGTTCCGACCTTCACTATTATGAACATGGACGGATCAGCGATTTTATCGTCGAACCGCCCTTTGTGCTGGGCCACGAGTGTTCCGGCGTTGTCGTCCGTGCAGGCGATGCGGTCCGCCATCTTAAGGCGGGCGACCGGGTGGCGCTGGAGCCCGGAAAAACCTGCGGCACCTGCGAATTTTGCCGCACCGGGCGCTACAACCTGTGCCCGGACGTCATCTTTTTCGCCACCCCGCCTGTCGACGGCGTCTTCCAGGAATATGTCGCGCACGATGCCGCGCTTTGCTTTAAGCTTCCGGAATCTGTCGATGCGGTCGCCGGTGCCCTGATCGAACCGCTGGCCGTCGGGTTCCATGCGATCCGACAGGGTCAGGCGGCACTGGGTCAGTCCGCGGTCGTGTTCGGTGCCGGCTGCATCGGCCTGATGACCTACCTGGCCCTGCGCGCCAGCGGCGTCCGGGACGTGACGGTCGTCGACATCCTGGCTAACCGGCTGGCCAAAGCACGCGATCTGGGCGCCCGCCATGTCGTTCAGGCCGCAGACGGCGATGTTGAAGCGCGTTTATCGGATTTGACCGGCGGGCGAGGCTTCGACCTGGCTTTCGAGACAGCCGGAACAGAGACGACGACACGCCAGGCCATCCGGCTGGTCAAGAAAGGGGCGACCATCGTGCTGGTCGGCTACAGCGCCGGCGGCGAGCTGAAACTGCCGGTCAGCCAGATCCTGGACAAGGAATTGACCTTGAAGAGCGTCTTCCGCTACCGCCATGTCTATCCGGTGGCGATCCAGGCTGTCGCGGACGGCTTGATCGATCCCGGCAAGATTGTCACCAACACCTACCGTTTTGACGACATCGGTCGGGCGATGGCCGAAAGTGCCGCCAACAAGGCTGAGATCGTCAAGTCGGTGCTGGTGTTTGATTAAAACGGTTCGGTCAGCCCGGCAGCAGGACATCCAAGGCCAGCTTGACGATGATCCCGAGCATAACCAGGAACAGGACGGCCTGAATGACGCGTCGGCCTTTTTGGATCGCCAGCTTGCTGCCGGTCCAGCCGCCCAGGATGCCGCAGGCCGCGGCGGGCAGGGCCAGCCAGTAGAGAACCTGGCCGGAGGCGATGAACACGGCCAGGCTGGCCAGGTTGGAAGCCAGGTTGACGACCTTGGCGTTGCCGCTGGCCGTGACATGGTCGTAACCGGCTGCCGCCGTGTAGGCGACGATCAGGAAGGAGCCCGTACCCGGGCCGACCAGGCCGTCGTACATGCCAATCAAAAAACCTGCCAGGGCGCAAACCAGATCGAGCGGCCGCCCCTCCAGACGCTGGGGGCGGCTTTTGCCGTTGCGGCCGTTGACCAGGACGAACACGGCCACCGCCGGCACGATGACCAGCATGATCTTCTTGAGCACGGACGCGTCGATCAGAAGGTTCAATCGCGCCCCCAGGGTAGCTCCGGCCAGGGCCAGGGCAGCCGATATCAGCGCGCCGCGCAGGTGGATTTTGCCATGGCGGTAAAAGCGCAGCGTCGCGAACGCCGTGCCGGCGCTGGCGGAGAGCTTGTTGCTGCCAAAGGCCATATGGGTGGGGATGCCGGTCAGCAGATAGGCTGGAATGCTGATCAGCCCTCCGCCGCCTGCGATGCTGTCGATAAAGCTCGCCAGGAAGATCAGAGGGCATACGATCAGAAGCATCTCAACAGGCGTCATGTTCCCCACTCGTTTCTTGCTTGTTTTGCACACGATAACACGCAGGGAAACGGCGCGTCAATGCCCGGGCAAGGCGTCTAGTCGGCAAGCAGGGCCTGGATATCGACCGTCTGTCCGGTAGCCATCGACTGGTTGCAGGCGAGGGTGAAGGCCAGCGACTTGACGGCATCTGCATAGGGAGAGCGGATCTTGCCGGCGTCGCCGCTCAGAACAGCGTCGATGAAGGTGCGGTCGCAGCGCAGGCCGGCACCGCCGCTGTCCTTAACGGTCAGACTCTGTTCGCGGCCGGACTGCACCAAAGTGCCGTCACCTTTGAAGATCAGGCCTTCGGATGATGTGTCCGCGTTTTGGGCCGGCAGTTCGCCGTATTGGTCGACTTTTTGGAGCAGGTAATGGTCCAGCCTGGATTTGCGGCTGCCGAAGGTGATCTTGCTGTCGAAAGATGCGCTGTCCTGCGCGTAGCAGCCGGTCGCGATGCTGCCGAGCGCGCCGCCGGCGAAGCGGATCACGCTGACGGACAAATCGTCGGTGTTGTAGTCCGGGACTTCCTTGACCAGGCCACGCATGCCCATGGTGCAGACGCTGACAGGTTCGCCGTAGACGGCGCGGATCAGGTCGAACTGGTGGATGGTCTGCTCGACGATCTGGCCGCCGGACAGGTTCTTGTCGCGCCACCAGGCAACATCCGGGACGCCGCCGATGCGGGCGCACTGGATCAGGGCGATTTCGTGCTGCCGGACATAGTCGGATGTCACATCCGTTATGTTGCTGTAGCGGCATTGGAAGCCGACAGCCGTGATCAGGCCGGCCTCGCTGACCGCGTCGCGGATCTTTTTGGCCAGGCCAAGGTCGAGCGCGACCGGCTTTTCGACAAAGAAGGGGATACGGCGCCGGATGGTCTCCAGCTCAATCTCGCCGTGGGCGGTCGGCGGAATCCCGATAAACACCATATCCGGCCTGATGGCATCGTACATCTCGCGGTAGTCTGTGAACGCGGCTCCGCCGGCCTCGGCGGCGAAGCTTTCGGCCCGTTCGGGGATCAGGTCACAGAAACCGGCAAGCTGGATATCCTTGAACTGCAGGAAGTGCTGCAAATGGTAGCGGCCGATGCCGCCGCAGCCGATCAGGGCGAGTTTTTTCATGTTCTTTTCCTCCTGTGCGATCGTTTAGCCTTATGTCTCAAGCATGTGTTTCATGGCGCTCGCGGTCATCTGGTAGAGCAGCTCGGGATACTGCGGCATCGTCGCGAGCTCGGCCGTCATCCAGCCGTCATACCCAGCCTGGCGCAGGCTGGCCATGACGCTCAGCCAGTTGATGCTGCCTTCGTAGAGGTTGACGAAATGGCCGCTGTACCAGCTGGCGCCCCGCTTGAAATCTTTGATATGAATGCGGACAATCCGGCCGGCGAGGGCGGCGATCCAATCTTCCGGGCGTGAGAAGACGGCGACGTTGCCGACGTCGAAATAAGCGCCGATTGCCGGGCTGTCCAGGTCGGCAATGAAGCCGCTGAGGTCGGAAGGGGAGAGGAAAAAGCTGTTCCAGACATTCTCCAGGCCGACCATGATGCCGGACGCTTCGATTTCCCCCTTGATCTCCAGGATCGCCTCTTTGGCATAGGCGTAGGCGTCAAGGCGCATCACCTGGTCGCTGATCCCGCCGGGGACGGCCAGGATGGCGCCGGCATCCAGGGCGCGGGCCAACTCGAGCTGGCGTTTGATGACATCCTGGCCGCGGCGCCGCTCTGCGCCATCGGCGGAACCCAGCTGGTTTGCGCCGTAAAGCGAGGTTGAGACGCTGCAGACCGGCAGCCGGTATTGTTCGCTGAGCGAACGGATCTGGCGGATGGCCTGGCTGTCTGTTTCTGAGGTCAGGCTGTGGGCCGACGAATCCGTGCGGTCGAGGTTCAGTTCGATACCCGCGAAACCGGCTGCGGCGATCTGGGCGAACATCGCATCGAAGGGGATGTGGGCTGGTATGGACCAGGCGTTCATGGCGATTCTCATGGCGATACCTCCCGAATGTGTGCAAGCTGGAGAAAGAACGTGTTCCTGTATCTCTTTTCATGATAAACTGTGTTCGACTAATAGCTATGCAGGATCACGTTAAGCATATGGACCGATCGCTTCATTGAACGATCGGCAATACGATGCGGGAGGCTTCATGAACAGCCAATCCTTTTACCGGCTGCAGGACGCGCACGACTGCGATATTCGCATCACCGACCGTGAACTGGTCGTCAATTGCACGGGCGTTATCGCGATCGACCACCCGTTCACCACCTGGCGGCCCTGCGGACGGCAGGACTATTACCTGATGTACATGATCGAGGGCGAACTGGATCTGCCGCTGCTCCAGCAGGTGATTCGCCCGGGCCAGCTGATCCTGTTCGCGCCCGGCGCCGAAACCAAGTATGTCAAGAGCGACAACCAGGACATGGCCTACTACTGGATGCATATCAGCGGCAGAGGGGTTGCGGCCCTGCTGGAGGCCTGCAGCCTGGAAACTGGCCGCGTCTACGACGCCGGCGTCAGCCAGGCGGTGCTCGACGATTTTCACCACCTGTTTGACAATTTTTTGTATCGGGACGCGTACCTGGAACCGGCCGCGGCGGCCCTTGCGGGCCAGATCCTTGTCAAGCTCAGGCGCGGCATAAACAGGCGGCAGCTCACGAAACATGAGCTGTCGCCTGAACGGATCAGCCGTTCCCTGGCCTTGATCCACCAGCAGTACAGCCGGTCGATCTCAGTACGCGAACTGGCCGATCTCGAGCACCTCAGTGTCAGCCGCTATGCGGCGCTGTTTCGCGCCTGCATGGGCCTCTCGCCGCAGGCGTACATCATCCGGATGCGCCTGGACATGGCTATGGAGCTGCTCCAACGGACGGACCTGTCCGTCAAGCAGATTGCCCAGACGGTCGGCTACGCCGACCAGCTTTACTTCAGCCGCCTTTTCCGCTCGCGCTTCGGGGTGCCGCCGAGCCGTTTCCCCGAGTGACCGCTTCTGGTCGGGAATGCACCTGTCAGACCTTGATCACGTTGACTGGCTTGCCCGCAAGGTATGCCTTGAGGTTATCGACCGCGATTCCCATCAGGCGCGCGCGCGCTTCGGCCGTCGCCCAGGATATATGGGGCGTGACCAGAATGTTTTTTGCCTTGAGCAGCGGGTTATCCGCCGGCGGCGGTTCGACAGACAGCACGTCCAGAGCCGCTCCGGCGATCTGGTTCCGGTTCAGGGCGTCGCTGAGATCCTGGTCGACGATCAGGCCGCCGCGCGAGGTGTTGATCAGGAACGCCGACGGTTTCATCCGGGCCAGTGTCTCTTGGTTGATCAGGCCGGCCGTATCCGGGAAGAGCGGGCAATGCAGGCTGACAACATCCGACTGGGCCAGCAGTTCGTCCAGTTCGGCCCAGCGGAAATCCGCCAGGTCCGGTGCCGGGCCCTGGAACTTGTCCTGGGCCAGGACGCGCATGCCGAACGCGTCGGCGATTTTAGCCACCTGGCGCCCGATGCGGCCAAAGCCGACGATCCCGATCGTCTTGCCCTGCAGTTCGACCAACGGGGTTTTCCAGAAGCAAAAGTCACGGCTGGCGCTCCATTCACCGCCCCGCACGGCATCGCTATGCAGCTGGACATGGTGGCAAAGCTCCAGCAGCAGGGCGAAAACCATCTGGGCGACTGAACTGGTGCCATAGGTGGGGATGTTGGTTACGGCAACACCGCGTGCGGCGGCTGCCTTGACGTCGACGACATTGTAGCCGGTCGCCAGAACGCCGATGTACGTGAGCTTATCCAGCTGTGCCAGTGTGGCGGCTGTGAGGGGCGTCTTGTTGGTGAACAGGATCTCGGCGTCCTGGGCGCGGGCCACAATCTGGTCGGCGGGGGTGTAATCGTGGATGGTCACATCGCCCAGGTCTTTCAAGCCATCCCAGCTTAGATCGCCGGGATTCAATGTATAGCCGTCTAAAACAACAATCTTCATAGGTTCCTCCTGTGTATCTTTTATGTTACAGCCTGGCCCAGGCCAGGTTGAGCACGCGCTTGGCGTTGGCGATCACCAGGTCGGGGTCTTCGTCGCCGAAAGG
>JAAZFW010000111.1 GCA_012511525.1 Clostridiaceae bacterium | reverse complement strand
TGTTCATCATCAACTGCAACTACGGCTGCGAAGAGGTCGCCGCCCAGCTGGCCCGCCTGATGCAAGTGCCGACGCTGCTCTGGGCGCCCCAGGACACGATCTTCGAAGCAGACGGCACGCGCTATACCGATGCCCAATGCGGCCTGTTCGCGATGAGCAAACAGTTCATCCGCTACAAGGTTCCGTTCGAGCACATCGAGAACTGCCCGGTCGAGGCGCCGGCGTTCGCCAAGGGCTTTGAGCAGTTCCTCTCAGTCGCCTGCATGCTGAAGAACTTCCGCAAACTGCGCGTCGCCCAGGTTGGCCTGCGCCCGCAGCCTTTCACCTGCGTCATGTTCAACGAGGCGGAGCTGGTCGAGAAATTCGGCATCGACGTCGTCCCGGTCAACATGCCGACAGTGGTGGAGATCTTCGAGGATGTCCTGGCGACCAAGGGCGATGAACTGGCCGCCGATGTCGCGATGCTCAAGGACCGCTACCAGGACACCGGCGGACTGGACGACGAGGCCCTGACCCGGATGGCCGCTTTCCGCGAGACATTCCGACGGATCATGGACAAGACCGGCTGCCAGGTGATCTGTACCGAATGCTGGACCTGCATGCTGCAGACCGTCAAGGCCATGCCCTGTATCTCGATGAGCACGCTGGCCGACGAACGATTGATCGTGACCTGCGAGACCGACGTCATGGGCGCAATCTCGATGGCCCTGCTGTCTTGCGCCGCCCGCGGCAAGGATATCCCGTTCTTCGGCGAGTTCACCGTACGTCACCCGGAGAACCCCAACGCGGAGCTGCTCTGGCACTGCGGACCTTTCGGCTGGTCGCTCAAGAAGCCTGAATCGAAAGCGCGCATCTTCAACATGAAACCGAGCTTCCAGGTCAAGGACGGGACCTACACGATCGCCCGCATGGACAGCACGCAGGGGCACTACACGCTGCTGGACGGAAAATTCAAGACCGTCGACGGCCCGTACACCTTCGGAACCTACCTCTGGGCTGAGTTCGACGACTACCGGAAATGGGAAAAGAAGCTGATCTACGGCCCCTACATCCATCACATGGCGGAAATCGCCGGCGACTACACCGATGTGCTGGAAGCTTTTTGCCGCCATGTCCCGGAACTTAATGTCGACCGGCCTTGACGGCGGGAGGAGAAGACCGTGAGAGATAAACTGCTGCTCGACTTCAACTGGCTTTTCCATGACGGCGAGATCGAGATCGGCCTGCCGCCGACCAAGACCCCGCTCTACATGCAGTCCAAGACCGAAACGGCCCTATGGGGGCCGGCTGCGTTTGACTACGCCGACCAGGGGGCCCGCTGCCTGGAGAACTGGGAAATGGTCGACCTGCCGCACGACTACATCATCCGCCAGGAGCCGAAACAAGAGAACAACAACACCCTGGGCTATTTTGACTACCACAACGCCTGGTACCGACGCCATTTCAAGGTTCCGGAAACCGACCGCGGCCGGCGCCTGCTGCTCGAATTCGAAGGCGTCGCGACCCACGCCGTCGTCTATGTCAACGGCTGCCTGATGCGGCGCAATTTCTGCGGCTACACCTCGTTTACCGTCGACATCAGCGACATCGTGCGCTTCGGCGAGAAGAACGTGATCGCGGTCCATGTGATCGCCACCGAACACGAGGGCTGGTGGTACGAAGGCGCGGGCATCTACCGCCATGTCTGGCTGGTCAAGACCGAATCGGTCGCCGTCGACCAGTGGGGCGTCTGGGTCAACCCCGTCCGCCAGGACGCGCGCCATTGGCAGGTGCCCGTGGAAACGACGCTGGTCAACAGCGGCCTTGAAGATGGGGACGTGACCGTCGTTTCCTCGGTTGTCAGCCCCGAGGGAAAAGTCGTCGCCAGCGCGACCGGCCAGTTGGCCGTACCGGCCAAAAACACGGCGGTTATCCAGCAATCCCTGTCTTTGGCCGACCCGCTCCTCTGGGACACACAAACGCCCCACTTGTACACGCTGCGCACGCAGGTTCAGGCTGCGGAAACACGGGTGGATGAACAAGATACGACCTTTGGTTTCCGTACGATTCGCTACGACGCCGATAAAGGATTCTTTCTAAACGACAAGCCGGTCAAGATCCGCGGCGTCTGCTGCCACCAGGATTACGGCCTGACCGGCAAGGCGATGCCGGATCGGGTGCACCACTACCGTCTGCGCCGGCTCAAGGAGATGGGCGCCAACGGTTACCGCACCGCCCATTATCCCCCTGCGGAAGCGACCATGGACGCCCTCGACCGGCTCGGGTTCCTCGTCATGGACGAGACCCGCTGGTTCCAGAGTACGCCGGACGGTCTGGCCCAGCTGGAGATGTTGCTTAAGCGCGACCGCAACCGCCCGTCTGTGATCATGTGGTCGGTCGGCAACGAGGAACCGCTGCACAAGACCGACATGGGACGGCGCCTGCTCGAGACCCTGACTGCCTTTGTCCATCGCTACGATCGGTCGCGTCCGGTCACGACGGCGATCTCGCACGATCCGCTGCACAGCCCGGCAACCGGCGCTTCGGAGCTGATCGGGATCAACTACAACCTCAAGCAGTACGACGAAATCCACGCGCTTTATCCTGACAAGCCGGTGGTTGCCGCCGAGTGCTGCGCCGTCGGCACGACCCGCGGCTGGTACCTGCCGGACGACGAGAAGCGCGGCTACCTGTGGGCTCACGACCACGCGGTCGGAGGCTTTATCAGCGACCGGCGCTCCACCTGGCGCTTTGTCATGGAGCGGGACTGGGTCATGGGCGAATACCAGTGGGCTGGCATCGAGCACCGCGGCGAGACCGTCTGGCCGCGCCTGTGCTCGCAGTCCGGCGCTTTGGATCTTTTCTTGCAGCCCAAGGACGCCTATTACCAGAACCAGTCGCACTGGACCGAAGAGCCCATGGTGCATATCCTGCCCCACTGGAACCATCCGGGGCGGGAAGGCGAAGTTCTGCCGGTCTGGGTATACAGCAACGCGGACGAGCTCGAATTGTTCCAGGACGGCGTCAGCCAGGGCCGGATCCGCCCGGACCGCTACGAGCCGGGCGTCTGGAACCTGGTCTACCGGCCGGGCGAACTGCGTGCGGTCGCTTATCGCCAGGGCCGCCAGGTCGCGGAAGAGACGGTTCGCACCACCGGACCCGCCGTTGCCCTGCGCCTCAGTCTGGAAGACGGGAATGTGCGTGCCGACGGCGAGGATGTCGCGATCGTGACCTGCATATGTGTCGATGCCGCCGGCCAACCGGTCCCCGACGCCGCGCCTTTTATCCGTTTTGACACCAACGGGCTGGGCCGCATCCTGGGTACTGGCTCGGATGTCTGCGACCACCGGCCCGTGCCGGAGCAGGACCGCCAGATGCGGGCCGGCTTGTGTTCGGTGGCGGTCAAGGCCGGCTTCAAGTCCGGGACGCTGCGGGTGGTCGCCCATGCGGCGGGCCTTGCCAGCGCTTCGCTGCCGATTGAGCTTATCGACAGCGGCCGGCGGCCTTTCGTCGAATAGGAGAAGGATTTCTGCATGCGCAGGCATTAAGGCCTGCGCATGCTGGCGACCTGCTCCAATCTTGGCTATAATGGATTTAACGTATAGCCAGGAGCGGAGGACAGGACATGTACTATACCAAAGAGCGCATCGAGCGCATCTGCAAGGATCTCAAGAACCTGATTTACCAGCCGAGGCAGCCGGTCGACAAGATCATTTGGCAGCAGGGGCGGATGACTTCGCCGGCCGAAGCGGATGGCGGCGACTGGGTGCCTTTCAATCCCGGTGACCGCTGGGGCGTCTATGACGAACACGCCTGGTTCCGGGCGGATGTGGTTGTGCCGGAAGCCTTTGACGGCCATCGAGTGCTGCTCGATGTGTCGGTCGACCGGGAAAATTGGTTTGCCGACAGCCGCCAGTTCCTGCTGTTCGTCGATGGCAAGATCAGCCAGGGCATGGACGTCAACCACCGCACCAGCGTCCTGCGCGAAAAGGCTGTTGCCGGCGAGACGGTCCGCATCGACCTGCAGGCCTACGCCGGGCTGGTCGACAAGCCGACTGAGCTCTATCTGCAGCTGTTTGTTGAGAACACCGCGGTCAAGCAGCTGTACTATGACCTCCATGTGCCCCTGCAGGTTGCGTCCGAGCTGCCCGAGGGCGACAAAACGCGTCTCGACATGCTGGATCGGCTCAACCAGGCCGTCAACCGCCTCGACATGAGAAAACCGCTCAGCGCAGCGTTCCAATCGTCCGTTCAGGACACGATCGATTTCCTGGAAACACATTTCTACCAGGCGCTTTGCGGACCGTCCGATATTCGCGCCGTCGCTGTCGGGCACACCCACATCGATGTCGCCTGGCTCTGGCGGCTGCGCCAGACCCGGGAGAAAACCGGGCGCAGCTTCGCCACCGTCCTGCGCCTGATGGAGCAGTACCCGGAATATGTCTTCATGTCCTCCCAACCCCAGCTTTACCAGTTCCTGCAGGAGGATTTTCCGGAGCTGTTCGACCAGGTGCGCGCGCGTATCCGCGAGGGACGCTGGGAACCGGAGGGCGCCATGTGGCTGGAGGCCGACTGCAACCTGACGTCCGGCGAGTCGCTGGTTCGCCAGATCCTGCACGGCACACGCTATTTCCGCGAGCAGTTCGGCGTCGAGAACAAGATTGTCTGGCTGCCCGACGTGTTCGGCTACAGCGCCGCCCTGCCCCAGATCATGAAGCTGGCGGGCGTCAAGTATTTCATGACCACCAAGATCAACTGGAACCAGTACAACCCGATTCCGGCGGACTCGTTTCTCTGGGAAGGCATCGACGGCTCGCAGATTTTAACCCACTTCATCACGACCACATCGGAGCACTACAACCCGACGCCGCATTTCAGCACCTACAACGGCATCCTCGAACCACGGCCGGTGATGGGCGGCTGGAAGCGCTACCAGGATAAGCAGATCCACAACGAGGTCCTGGTGTCCTACGGCTATGGTGACGGCGGCGGCGGACCGACCGAGGAGATGCTGGAAAACGGCAAGCGCATGGCGCGGGGCATCCCGGGCTGCCCGCAGGTGGTTCTGGACAAGGCCCTGCCGTTCTTCGAGAAGCTCGAAGCCGACACCAAGGACAGCCCCTGGCTGAAAAAGTGGGTCGGCGAGCTGTATTTCGAGTACCACCGCGGCACCTACACCTCGATGGGGCGCAACAAGCGCTATAACAGGAAATCCGAGCTGCTGCTCCACGACGTCGAGACCTTGTCCGCCGCAGCCGGACTCTGGGCGGGCCATGCTTATCCGGACCAGGCCGTTGGCCAGGCCTGGGAGACGGTCCTGCTCAACCAGTTCCACGATATC
>JAAZFW010000110.1 GCA_012511525.1 Clostridiaceae bacterium | reverse complement strand
TCGGATCCAGGTTGCCCGTCGGTTCGTCAGCCAGGATGAGCATCGGATTGTTGACCATCGCCCGGGCGATCGCGACACGCTGCTGCTCGCCCCCGGACAGTTCGCCCGGGCGGGCGCCGGCCTTGTCGCGCAAGCCGACGATGCTGAGGACAATCGGCACGCGCCGCCGGATCGTGCTGCGGTGCGCGCCGACGATCTCCATCGCAAAAGCGACGTTCTCATAGACCGTCTTGGTGTAGATGAGGCGGAAATCCTGAAAAACCATGCCGATGTTGCGGCGCAGGTACGGAACGAGACGGCGCCGGATCTTGGCGACATCGTAGCGGTCGATCAGGACCTTGCCGCCCGTTGGCCGCTCTTCGCAGGTCAAAAGCTTGATCAGGGTCGATTTACCCGCACCACTGCGTCCGATAATAAAGACGAACTCGCCGTCTTGAATGGTAAAGCTGACATCCTTCAGGGCAACCGTGCCCGTCTGGTATGTCATCGATACACCGCGGAATTCCAACAAATTAGAACCTCCCGATAGGCCAGAGGCCTGTCAGTTGTGCCACCATTTTCCGCCCGCGGATTTGGCGGCCGACTTTTCCTGTTTTTCCAGATATTTCCTGACCATGGACGCGAGCTTGAAAAGGACGGCGTCGTCAAAGCTGCGCAGATCCAGACCGGTGATTTTCTGCACCTTGTCCAGCCTGTAGACCAGCGTGTTGCGATGCACGAACAGCTGGCGCGACGTCTCGGAACCGTTCAGGTTGTTCTCGAAGAATTTCTGGATTGTCAGCAGCGTTTCACTGTCCAGCGCCTCGTAGGCGCCCTTGGGAAACACCTCGTCGAGGAACATGTGGCACAGTGTCGGCGGCAGCTGGTAGATCAGGCGGCCCAGCCCGAGCTGGTCGTAGCGCATGACATAGCTGTCGCTCTCGAAGATCGCGCCGACGGTCAGGGCCAGCGACGCTTCGCGGTAGGACTTGGCGGTGTCCTTGAGATTCTCGGCAGGCATACCGATCCCGATATGGACCTTGGCCATCGATTCGGCGTTCAGGTTATCCAGGATCTGGTTGGCCATCTCGTCGATCAGGGCCGGGTTGTCGCGCGGATACTCGGCCAGCAGGACGATCGTTTCCTCGTCCATCGGCAGGATATAGTTGTTGCGCCGGTCCGGAAACAGGCTCTGCAGGATTTCGACACAATCCACTTCCTCCGCCTGCTCGAACCGGATCAGGTAAGCCTGGCGGGCCAGCGTGAACGGGATCTTGAATTCACGCGCCTTGAGCGGGATGTCTCCGGG
Organism: Clostridiaceae bacterium; assembly: GCA_012511525.1. Classification (GTDB taxonomy): domain Bacteria; phylum Bacillota; class Clostridia; order Saccharofermentanales; family UBA5734; genus JAAYBY01. Next base: position 1,913 of record JAAZFW010000110.1, on the reverse strand, counting down.
CAGCTCATTTTCCAGAAGGACATTCTTCAGGAACGCCTCGCGCTCCGCATCCGAGTTGCGCTCCTTGAGGGCGGCCGTGATCCAGCGGCAGAGCAGATCCAGGTAATTGCGGGCGACCGCGTCCGTACCGTCGATAAAGCAGACGGTCGTCAGACGGTCGTTGACCGGCAGCTTCATATAGGTTCGCCCATACGTGACCGCAACGGCATCGTCGGACAAGATAACCGCACGGGCGGACGAATCTTCAGTCCCCTCGAGCTCCTCATCCGTGCAGGCGATGATAATGCCATCGGGATCGAGCACGCCGGCCACTTTGTCCAGGAAACGCGAAGCTTCCCGGATGCATCTTTTCAGTTCTTCCATCTTGTACACCTTCCTATCGTGAAGATCACGTATGCACATCTCAGACGCAAATCATCTTTTATCTTATCTTATCCTGTTCCGAAGTTTGTTTCAAGGATGTGACAAGAAGTTAAACAATCATGAAGCCTGCGCCTGGCAAAAAAAGGGACATCCGCCTGTGCCGCAGCACGCTGGCAGGATGTCCCTGTCTCATGTCCTATGGCCTTGAAAAATCAGCTCAGGATGACCAGCTCGGTCTCCTTGTCGAACAAGTGGACGCGGTTGCCGTCGACAGCCAGCTTGGCGATATCGCCGACCTTGGAGTTGCTGACGGTCGGTTCAACGCGTGCGATCATGCTGGTGACACCGGCGACGGTGACGTACAGGTAGGTCTCGGCGCCGAGCATTTCGACGACGTCGACGCTGGCCGGCAGCTGGGTCTGCGGATGGTTCTCGACGAAACGGACATCATCGGTGAGGGCTTCCGGACGGATGCCGACGATGACTTCCTTGCCGTCATAGGCCTTGACTTCGGGGGTCGAGTACTTCTTCGGCAGCGCAATGTTGATGTCGTTGAAGCTGATGCTGACATCGTCGCCCTTGACAGTCAGCAGGGCGTTGATGAAGTTCATCGGCGGCATGCCGATGAAGCCGGCGACGAACGTGTTCTGCGGATGCAGGTACAGGTTGGTCGGGTTGTCGATCTGCTGGATGAAGCCGTCTTTCATGACGACGATGCGGGTACCCATGGTCATGGCTTCCGTCTGGTCATGGGTAACGTAGATGATCGTGGTCTGGAGACGCTGGTGCAACTTGGTGATTTCAACACGCATCTGAACACGCAGCTTGGCGTCGAGGTTGGACAGCGGCTCGTCCATCAGGAAGACCTTCGGGTCACGGACGATGGCGCGGCCGAGGGCGACGCGCTGGCGCTGACCGCCGGACAGAGCCTTCGGCTTCCGGTCGAGCAGGTGTTCGATTTCCAGGATCTTGGCGGCTTCGGTGACGCGGCGCTTGATCTCATCCTTGGGAACCTTGCGCAGCTTGAGGCCGAATGCCATGTTGTCGAAAACAGTCATGTGCGGGTACAGGGCATAGTTTTGGAAAACCATGGCGATGTCCCTGTCCTTGGGCTGGACGTCATTGACAAGCTTCTCACCGATGTAGATTTCACCTTCGGTGATCTCTTCAAGGCCGGCGATCATGCGCAGCGTGGTTGACTTACCACAGCCAGAAGGGCCAACCAGGATGATGAATTCCTTATCCTCGATGTCAATGTTGAAATCGCTGACGGCAACGACGCCGCCTTCATATCTCTTGTATACATTCTTCAGTGATACACTTGCCATACTTTTACCTCCACTTTTGTAACAAAGCAACCTCAGAGCTGTTTACTCGCATAACAACTATACCACTTGCGCCATATGAATGCCAGATGCAAAAAGTAACAAATGTTTTTCACGTATTTTGTCCATAGAGTAGCAGGGGGATTGACAGACATACCAATTTTTTGGCACCCAGTTTAGCCAACTTGCTAAAACCGAGTCCTGAAACGTGTACTGCCGGCCGTC
>JAAZFW010000109.1 GCA_012511525.1 Clostridiaceae bacterium | reverse complement strand
GCCCAGGCGATCAAAGCCAGCATGCTGAAAAAAGGCTTCCTGGTAGGATCGGTCGGCGATACGACCATCCGCCTGCTGCCGCCTTTGATCGTGGAGCCTGACGACCTTGCTTTGTTTGTCCGGGCCTTTGGCGAAACCGTCGCCGAACTGGCTCCCCAGACCTGACCATACGCCGCCGCGGAGGTGCACGCTATGAAGCATTTTATCGATCTAAAAGACATCACAGCCGCTGAAATGATGGATTTGCTGGATCTGGCCGACCAGCTGAAAGCCGACTTGAAGGCTGGCCGCCGCTACGACTTGCTGAGCGGCAAGACACTGGGTATGATTTTCGCCAAATCGTCGACGCGCACCCGTATCTCGTTCGAGGTCGGCATGGCCCAGCTGGGCGGGCAGGCGCTTTACCTGAACACCCAGGACATCCAGCTCGGGCGCGGCGAATCGGTCGCGGACACGGCGCGCGTGCTGTCCCGCTTTCTGGATGCGATCATGATCCGGACCTATGCGCACCAGGATGTGCTCGACCTGGCCGCCTACGGCAGCATCCCGATCATCACCGGTTTGACCGACCTGATGCACCCCTGCCAGGCCCTGGCCGACCTGATGACCATCCGTGAGCGCAAGGGGACGCTCAAAGGTCTGAAGCTGGCCTATCTCGGCGATGGCAACAATGTCGCCAACGCCCTGCTGCAGGCATGCGCGCGTGCCGGCATGGATGTCGCTGTCGCCGCACCGGAAGGCTACACCTGCGATCCGGGCTGCATTGCGGATGCCCGGGAACAGGCCGCCCTGCAGGGCAGCCAGGTGATCTTGACCGAGGATCCGGCCGAAGCGGCCCACCAGGCCGATGTACTGTACACGGACACCTGGGTCAGCATGGGGCAGGAAAGCGAGAAGGCCGAACGCGTCGCGCGTTTTGGCGCCTACCAGGTCAACGACGCGATTATGGCCATGGCCAGACCCGGTGCGATCTTCCTGCACTGCCTGCCGGCCTATCGCGGCCTGGAGGTAACCGAATCGGTCATCGACGGCCCCGCCTCAGTTATCTTCGATGAGGCGGAAAACCGTCTGCACGCCCAGAAGGCCATCCTGATCCGGCTGCTCAATCCGCAATGACCGCAGCCTCGCCAGCGCAGATCCGTCAGGCCAGGCCTGAGGATGCCGCCGAACTGCTGGGCCTGATACGCCGGGCAATGGCCTTGTATGCCCAAAACGCCGGTATTGAGACGCCCCTTGACGCCGAGATGGAGACCGCGGCCGACCTGCAGGTCCACATCGCGCACGATTTGGTTCTGGTTGCCGAGGAGGACGGGCGATTGATTGGGACCGTCCGGCTGGTCCAGCAGGACCAGGACACGGTCTGGTTCACCCGATTTTCCGTCTTGCCTGAACGCCAGCGCGGCGGTGTCGGCCAGCTGCTCTACCAGGCGGCCTTGGCGGCCGCACAAAAACGCGGCTGCCGCTTCATGTTGCTGCATACCGCGCTCAGCAACCAGAACCTGGTCACCTTCTACCAGACAAGAGGTTTCGAACAGATCGATGTCAGTTACGAACGGGGTTACCCGCGCGGCCTTTTCCTGAAAACACTTAAGGCGGCGCCTGGCGGAAAACCACCGTCAGCCCAGGGGGAAATCGCCGCCGAACGAGCCGGGGCCGCGCCAGGACCCGCCGTCTGACCAGATGATGGATCCGACGATCAAGAGGACGATTACCAGCAGCTGCAGGACAATGAAAACCAGCCCGACAATGTTGATCGTCCGGGCCCAGCCGATTTTCTTGCGCGCCTCGTCCGCACGCACCTCACTGCCGGCCATGATGGCAAAAACCAGCGCGATCAGGCCCAGCACCATGCTGATGCCAAAGCCGCAGCAAAGCATGTTGACGATGGCCATGACAATGACGCCTGTTGTCGACGGACGGGGTTCGGAAGGAACGGCGCTCGGTTGCCCGGACCAGGCCGGCGCGGGACAGGGGGTCACGCTGCCGGGCGGAAAATGCCCGTCACGGCAGGGGTCGTAGTCCTGGCGAATATAGGCCTGGGCGCCTGTTACGGGTTCGTCGGGGGGCTTTGGGCTGGTCGCCGGCGCGCCGCATTCAGGGCAGAAATGAAAATCGTTCTCAGATGTATAACCACAGTGCGGGCATTGCATGCCGATACGCCTCCTTCAAGTCAGCTGAGCTTGGTGGCATCTCCAGTCTATGTCATTCTCCGCGCAGCGTCAACGGAAATCAAGCTGCCGGTCAGGGGGCCAGGAACGTAAAGGGAGGCCAGGGCAGATTGCGCAGCACCAGGAACAGCAACGCGCTGATCAACAGCAGGATCAGCAGCCAGCGCGGTTCGCGCGCTTGCGGCAGGATCCGGCGGCCAAAAAG
>JAAZFW010000108.1 GCA_012511525.1 Clostridiaceae bacterium | reverse complement strand
CGGCAGGTTAAAATAAGCCTGGCTCCGGTTCCATTCTTCCTGGTAGCCATAGGTTCGGATATAACGGTCCCAGGGCAGGAAGTCGTCGTGACGGGCGACCAGCCGGCACAGATCCGCTTCCAGCGGGACGCGCAGGTCGTCGCGGCCGGCCAGGTTGTTTTGCTGCAGCGGATCCTGCTGGTTGTCAAACAGCCAGCAGACCGCGCCATCGGCGCTGCGGGCATAGGTATAGCGGCGGGTGCGCAGGCCGCGCCATTCCGTGCCGCCGCGCTGGTAGGCCTGGTGGCAGGGCACAGTGTCCAGGATATAGGCCTGGTCGAGACCCGGTGCCGACGGATCGAGGAAGAGGCGATGCAGGTCCTGGCCATCGACAGCGCCGTCAAACGAGAATCCGGCAAGCGCAAGCAGACTGACCGGCAAGTCAAGCAGCGAGATCTGACCGTCCTGAACACCCTTGAACGTGTGGTTGCCATAACGAACCAGCAGGGGGACGCGAATCGCCTCCTCGTAGGGCAGCTGCTTGTTTCTATAGCCCTGGCTGCCCAGCATGTCCCCGTGGTCTGAGGTGTAGACGACGATGGTCTCATCCAGCTGACCGGACTTTTCCAGAGCGTCAACAATCCGGCCGAACTGCTCGTCCAGCGCCGTGATCTGGGCGTAATAGCCCCGGGTATGTTCCAGGAGAGAAGCGCGGTCGACCGTCTCCGGCACGTTGCCGCGCAAGGTCAGGTCCCGGTCGCAGTACAGGTCGAGAAAGCGCCCGGGCACATCCTGGTACGGGTCATGCGGCGGGCCGAAGCTCAGCACGCAGCACCAGGGATTGGTCTGGTTGCGGCCGATAAAGTCGAGCAGCAGGTCGGTCTGGGCGGCCGGCTCATACCCCTCGATCGCGTGGCGCCGGTTCGTCTCATCGAAATAGAAGCCCTGGTGATAGTGGTGGTGGCAGTTGGCCGCCTTCCATTCACGAAAGCCAAGCCGGCCGGCCGCTTCGATCGGCTTGTCGCGGGGTACGCCGCCCAGGTGCCATTTGCAGATGTAGCCGGTCTGGTAGCCCTGGCGCCCCAGCACCGTCGCGATGCTCGCACAGGTCGGATCGACCGGCAAGTCGTTGCTGATCGCCCGGTGCCGGTGCGGAACCAGGCCGGTCAGCAGCGATCCCCGGGCCGGAACACAAAGCGGCGCGTTGCTGACGCATTGCGTGCAGCGGACCGCCCTGCGGGCGAACGCGTCGAAATGCGGCGTCGACACTTCCGCGTTCCCGGCGCAGCCCAGGTCGCAGAAGCGATGCTGGTCCGAAAGGACGATCAGGAGATTGGGTTGTGCCATGGTTACCCCCCTATATCACAAAAGGTCTTCATGTTCATTATAGGTCAGCGGTCTGCCAAACGCCACGCAGCCGGTTGATTCTACCCTGGCGGCGCCGTATAGTGGTTGTGGAACACATCATCCCGGAGAAAAAAACGGAGGCGATCCCATGAAATGTCACGCGCAGCAATTTGACCCGACAGCGATCCCCAGACCTGAGCATCCACGGCCTCAGTTCGTCCGAACCGAGTGGTTTAATCTGAACGGAACCTGGGACTTTTGCATCGATTCCGGCCGCAGCGGCCGGGCCCGCGGCCTGGTGTCAGGCCAGCCCTTTTCTGATTCCATCCTGGTGCCCTTCTGCCCCGAAAGCGCCCTGTCCGGCATCGGCTGCCTCGATTTCATGCCAGCGGTCTGGTACCGGCGCGTGTTCAGCCTCCCGGAAGATTGGACAGGCGGCCGAATCCTGCTGCATTTCGGCGCGGTCGACTACGAGGCCGAAGTCTGGATCAACGGCCAGGCGGCCGGCAAGCACCGGGGCGGCTATACGCCGTTCACGCTGGACATTACAGAGCGGCTTCAGGCTGGTGCGAACACCGTGACGGTCTGCGTGAAGGACGACAACGGCTCCGGATTGCAGCCGCGCGGCAAGCAATGCGCCCAGTACCATTCGCATGGCTGCGACTACACGCGTACAACCGGCATCTGGCAGACCGTCTGGCTGGAGCATGTACCCGACCGTTACATCGTGTCCCTCAAGCTGTTCCCGGACCTGGACGCCGGTTCGGTCCACCTCGAAGCCGTCTTCAACACCCATCTGGAAGGCGCCGAATTGGCCGCCGAAGCCTCTTTTGCCGGCAGGCCGGTCGGTTCCGCCTCGGTTCAGGTCTGCGGCCGGCAAGCCCGTTTAACCGTTCGTCTGTCCGAAACGCATCCCTGGCAGGTCGGGGACCCCGCGCTCTACGACCTGACCTGCAGCCTGGCCGGCGGATCTGCCCCCGACCGGCTGACAAGCTATTTCGGGCTGCGCTCTGTCTCCTGGGACGGCAAGGCCATGCTGCTGAATGGCAAACCGCTCTTCCAGCGCCTGATTCTTGACCAGGGCTTCTACCCGGACGGCATCTACACCGCGCCGTCGGACGACGAACTCAGGCGCGACATCGAGCGCTCCATGGCGCTCGGATTCAACGGAGCCCGATTGCACCAGAAGATCTTCGAGGAACGCTTCCTGTACTGGGCGGACCGGCTGGGCTACCTGGTCTGGGGCGAACACGCCAGTTGGGGGCTGGACATCAGCAGCCCGGCTGGTTTGGAACGCTTTTTGCCGGAATGGCTGGAAGCCCTTAACCGGGACGTCAGCCACCCCGCGATCGTCGGCTGGTGCCCGTTCAACGAGACCAACATCCGCCAGGACAGTCAGGTTCTCGCCACGGTTTACGCGGTCACGAAAGCCCTGGACCCCACGCGCCCGGTCATCGACACCAGCGGCTATGTCCATGTTGT
>JAAZFW010000107.1 GCA_012511525.1 Clostridiaceae bacterium | reverse complement strand
CGGCAGGTTAAGTTCTTGTCTGGCATGTTCTGTTCCTCTTTCAATTTCGCTGGTTCAGCTATTTTGGTTGATCCGGACCGAAACCTGATTTCCCAGAACGTAATCGTGCTGGTTCAGCAACAAGCTTACCAACTCAATGACAGTAACTGAAATTGAAAGGCTGAGACATGCTTCTGCTCCTGATTACCAGGAAATAAATCTCTGTCAAGATTTCCAATAAGAACATTATATCACAGGTCGCGTCAAATTACACGTAAAATTTACAACAAATTTCACCAAACTTTTTAACCCGTCACGGCTTGGGCTCGGTTTGGGTCAGTTCGCCGCGCACCAGCAGGCGATGGGACGCCACCCGGATCGGGTCGCAGGTGACCAGCATGATGCGGCTGCCGTCGACCGGGGCGTAGACTTCCTTGAGCAAGTCATGCGGCAGGATGCGGTCGATCTGGTCGATTGTGTAGGTATAGCGGTACTGCTTGTCCTCGATAACGACCTTGTCGCCGACTTCCACTTCGCCCAGGCGGTTGAAGTGCCGTCCGTAGGTATACATGCGGTGGCCGAGCAGGACGTTTCGGCCAGGCTGGCCCAGCCCTGCGCTGGGCGTATAGTGCCCGATCGCGACGCGCAGGTTATACTTGCTCGACCCTTCGGCAATCGGCATGTCGACGTCGATCTTGTCGATGATGATCCGGCCGATCGCCTTGACCGTGACCTTTTTCGGTTCCGGTGTCGGGACCGCGGTCGGCTGCGGCGTCGGACTGGGCGGTTCGGTCGCACCGCCCGATGATGTCGGAGAGGTCGGCGGGGCAGTCGTGGCCGTGGTGGTCGGCGACGTCTCATATTCGTCCATGTCGTCGAAGTACTCGATGTCTTCGCCGTCGACGATCATGGCATCCGGCGAGAAGGTGATCGTGCCATCGCCCTGCTCGAAGTTATCCAGCAGCTGCTGGCTGTAATGGTCCTGCTGCCAGTGGATGATCTTGGGACGGGCGACCAGGGCGATGCCGGTCACCGCCAGGGCGATGATCAGGACATCGAGCAACAACATCAATGGCGTTCTCTTTTTCTTGAGCGGCTTGGCCGGCGGAATCGGTTTCTCATCTGACATCTGCATCACCTGTTGCTTTCGGAACTTCTGAGTGGCGCTGCCCGAGTCGGTGGGCTCGCCGGATTTCGGCCTGCTGCCATTCTTTTAGCTCTATTTCGGTTTGGGGCAAGAGCGGCGGGATCGGGCGCGGTTCGCCCATCGTGTCCACGGCGACAAAAACCAGGTAGGCCCGGTTGACCAGCTGGCGCTGGCCGGACAGGTGCTCGACAAAAGTCTCGACCCGGACTTCCATGGAGGTGCGCCCGGTCCAGGTGACATCAGCCGACAGCAACACGGTGTCATTCATGCGCACGGGGGCGATAAACTCCAGGGCGTCGACCGCGGCCAGGGTGACGTCACTTAGCGCGTGCCGCCGTGCGGCCACGGCCGCCACTACGTCGATCCACTCCATTAGCTGGCCGCCGAACAGGCGCCCGGCCCCGTTGACATGGCACGACATGACGATCTGGACATGCTGTGTGGACACGAACCTCACCTCCGTCTTCCTATTCTATCGGTTTTGCGCCTGGCTGAACAGTCATCTAGGGTACAGACAGGTCAATGGGAACAAGATACGCTTGCACATGGGTTAAAAGTGGTAAAATAGGTCTAGTTTTTAACTGGAGGCATCTATGGAACTTTACGTCATCGATCAGGATCGCGACATCCGTTTTCAGGTTCAGGACGGCGATACGCTGCTGCAGGCGCTGCGCCAGCAGGATCTATACGTGACGGCGCCTTGCGGCGGCAGGGGAACCTGCGGCAAGTGCACCGTCAGCATCGACGGCTTAGGGGACGTGCTGTCCTGCAAGACCCGTCTGTCCGCCGAACTCTGGCAGCAGGCCGGCGTGAACCCGAACGCGCCCCTGGTGGTGCGCATGCCGGAACGTGTCCGGCCCCAGGTCTCGACCAGCGGCATGTTGCCGGACTTGAACCTGTCGCCCCTGGTCGCCATGCAGGACTTTGTGCTTCCTGAGCCGACGCTCGAGGACCAGCGCGCCGACGACGAGCGTCTAGCCGAGGTCAGCCAGTTGGACGTGCCGTACCGCCTGCTGCGCCAGCTGCCCCGCCATCTGCGCGAACAGCGTTACCATCTGAATTGCTTTTACCGTACCGACACGCGCACGCTGCTGCGCCTGGTGCGCCAGGACAGCCCCGGCCCGCTGGGCATGGCGATCGACATCGGGACAACGACGCTGGCCGCCTACCTGGCGGATCTGACCAGCGGCCGGCTGCTGGCGACCACGGCCATGCTCAATCCGCAGCGCGCTTTCGGCGCGGACGTGATCAGCCGCATTGAGCAGGCGGCTGCCGGGCACCAGGACAGCCTGCACCAGGTGCTGGTGCGCGCGATCGCCGAACTAGCCGGTCATTTGCTCGATCTGGCGGGCCGTCAGGAGAACCGCGACTACAAGCTGGAGGACATCGCCCACCTGGTGCTGGCCGGCAACACCGTCATGATGCACCTGCTGGGCAACATCCCGGCCGACGCGATCGCCCGCACCCCCTTCATCCCGGCCTCTGTCGCCGCCAAGACGCTGGCGGCGTCCGACCTCGGCTTGCCGCTGCTGCCGGACACCATCTGTCAGCTGCTGCCCTCGATGGCCGGCTACGTCGGAGCCGACATCACGGCCGGCCTGCTGGCCACGAGCCTCCACCTGGAGGCCAAAGCCGGCAAGAACGCCATCCTCCTGGATATCGGGACCAACGGCGAGATCGTGCTCGCCACGCCGCAGGGCCTGGTCGCCTGTTCGACGGCAGCCGGCCCGGCTTTTGAGGCCGCCAACATCAGCTGCGGCATGGGCGGCATCCAAGGGGCGATCGACCGCGTAAGCGATGCCGGCGACGACCTTTCCTTCAGCGTGATCGGGCAGCAGGGGCTCGAGACGCTCTTGCCCGCCGGCATCTGCGGCTCCGGACTGGTGTCGGCGATCGCCGCTTTTTTACGCCTGGGCCTGATCGACGAGACGGGGCGAATCACGGACGAGCCGGAAGATTTGCCATCTGCGCTGGGCGGGCGCGTGGTCGAGGCCGATGGCCTGACCCGGATCGAGCTGGCGCCGGCCGCTAAAAGCGCCCGGGGCAAGGCCATCTCGCTGACCCAAAAGGATATCCGCGAGCTGCAAAACGCCAAGGCCGCGATCGCGGCCGGTGTCCTGCTGCTCCTCGAAAAAGCCAGCCTGGCTCCGGAGCAGATCGATACCGTCTTTATCGCCGGCGGCTTTGGCAATTACCTGGATATCGACGACGCCCTGGCGATCGGTCTGCTGCCGCCGGCGCTGCGCGGCAAGACCCGTTCGGCCGGCAACACAGCCGGCATGGGCGCGCTGGCCTGCCTGATCGAGCAGGAGCTGTTCCAGCAGGCCCGCGAGCTGGCATCTGACATCACGTACTACGAGCTGTCGGCCCAAAAGCGCTTCACCGACCTCTACATCGAGGCCATGCTGTTCCCGGAAGCGGACGGCGTCTAGATCACGATGGAACCGGCTGAGCACAAGCAGCAGATCCGCCAGGCAATCCTGGCCCGGCGCAGCCAGCTGAGCGACGCATTCCAAAAGGAAGCCGCCGCCAGCCTTGTCGCGCCGCTAAAGGATCTGCTGACGCACCACCTCGCGTCGGCGCCCAGACCGCTTCACATCGGCGTCTATGCCGCCATGCGCCGGGAGCTGGACCTGTCTCTTTGCTGGCCTTTGCTGCAGGCCTGGCCGGCGACGCTCTATTTTCCGGCAGTTAGCCAGGGGCAGCTGCTGCCGGGCGCCGTCTCGCCGGACCAGGCACCGGACGACGTACTCCGGCCCGGCCATTTCGGTGTCCCTGAGCCACCTCAAGATCTGCTGCTGCCGCACTGGCCTGACCTCGATTTGATCCTGGTGCCAGGCCTGGCTTTCGACCGGATCGGCAACCGGCTCGGCTGGGGCAAGGCCTATTACGACCGTCTGCTCGCCGCGCTGCCTTCCCGGACGCTGCGCGTCGGCGCGGCGTATGCCTTTCAGCGGTTGGATTCGCTGCCCTGCGAACCCCATGACCAGCGCATGGATCTCCTCCTGACGCCTGACGGATGGTTTCCTGTTGACAAATCGCGCAATATGGTAAAATAATCCTGTATGCATCCTGGTCCTACCGACCAGGGTCTGGTGAAGAGAGGTGACAGCCATGAAACTGACGGTTCTGGGCGCTTCAGGCGGCTTTCCGGCCCCCGGCGGCGCGACATCCGGCTACCTGCTGTCTTACGACGACCGGAATATCCTGATCGACTGCGGCAGCGGCGTGCTGGGCAACCTGTTCCGCTTCATCCGCCTCGACCAGCTTGACGCGATCATTTTGACGCACCTGCATTACGACCACATCAGCGACATGCAGGTCCTGAAGTACGCGATCGACCTAAGCCGAAAATTCGGTGTCGAACGGCCGGCGATCCCGGTGATCGCCCCGGCGTCGCCGGAAAACATCGTCGCGAGCCTGCAAAGTGACGGCGACCTGGTCATCGGCCAGATCAACCCGGGCAGCACGCTTAACCTGTACGGCGCCTCGGTCCGGTTCTATGCCATGGAACACCCGGTCGAGACCTACGGGCTGAGCGTCGAGAAGGACGGCAGGAAATTGGCCCTGACCGCCGACTCCGTCCCGTGCCCCAACATTAAAGCCCTGATCCAGGACGCGGACCTGGCCCTGATGGACGCCGGCTCGATCGAGCGGCTGCGCAAGCCCCGCATGATGCACATGACGGCCGCCGAATGCGCGACCCTGGCCAACGCCTGCCAGGTCAAGACCTTGCTTTTGACCCACCTGCTGCCCCTGATCGAGCCCGGTGACGTGTTGGCCGAAGCCCGCCAGATCCGTCCGCAGACCGAGCTGGCCACACCGCTCGTCGTCTACGACGTTTAGACCAGAAAGGAAGCCCCATGACCCCTAACAGCCAAAACGCCGTCATCACCGTGGTCGGCCGCGACCGGGTCGGCATCATCGCCGCCGTCGCCGGACTGCTGGCCGATGTCCAGGTCAACATCAAGGATATCTCGCAGACGATCCTGCAGGATATCTTCACCATGATCATGCTGGTCGACATCCGTTCCATGACGGTCGGCATCCTCGAACTGGGCGAGCGGCTCGAACAGCTCGGTGAAACGATCGGCATCTCGATCCGCGTCCAGCACGCGGACATCTTCGACACCATGCACCGGATCTGAGGGAAGCGCATGTTCAACGATCTGGAAATCCTAGAAACCCTGCGCATGTTCCAGGAACAGCACCTGGACGTGCGCACGATCACGATGGGCATCTCGCTTTTGGACTGCGCGACAGCCAGCCACCAGGAGACCTGCCGGCGCATCTACGATAAGATCTGCCGCAGGGCGGCCGACCTGGTGCGCGTCGGCGACGCGATCAGCCGCGAGTACGGCATCCCGATCATCAACCGGCGCATCGCCGTAACCCCGATCGCCCTGGTCGCGGCGTCCGGCGACAGCGCCGACTACGCCTGCTACGCGAAGGCCCTGGACGCGGCCGCCGCCCAGGTCGGCGTCGACTTCATCGGCGGCTTTTCGGCCCTGGTCCACAAGGGATCGAGCCACAGCGACGACAACCTGATCGCCGCTATTCCCGAGGCGCTGGCCGGCACGAACCTGGTCTGCGCCAGCGTCAACGTCGCCACCACCCGGACCGGCATCAACATGGATGCCGTGCGGGCAATGGGCGAGGTCATCCTGGAGACGGCCCGCCTGACCGCCGACCGCGACGCGTACGGCTGCTGCAAGCTGGTCGTGTTTGCCAACGCGCCCGAGGACAACCCCTTCATGGCCGGCGCCTTCACCGGGCCCGGCG
>JAAZFW010000012.1 GCA_012511525.1 Clostridiaceae bacterium | reverse complement strand
CTTTGCCAGTTTGCCGGCGTTGGCGGTCGGGACCTTTTTCTCGACCAGCTCAAGCGTTATACCCGCTGCTGATTGTTTCGTCTCCAGGCATGCGCGTCTGGTTGCGGCCGCCGGTCTTGGCGGCATACAGGGCGGCGTCGGCCGCCTGGAGCACCGCGTCGCCGGTTGAGCCGTGATCCGGGAAGATGGCGACGCCGCAGGAAATGGCCGGGCTGGCGATGGTTTTACCGTCGATTTTGAAAGACCAGGATTCGGCGTCGCGGCGGATGCTCTCGGCGCGTTCAAAGGTCGCTTTGAGCGAAGCGTCCGGCATGATCAGCACATATTCGTCGCCGCCATAACGGCAGGCGATGTCCGAATCGCGGATTTTTCCGGCCAGGACGTGCCCCACCAGTTTGAGGAACTCGTCACCGGCGGCATGACCGTACTGGTCGTTGATCTGCTTGAAAAAGTCGACATCGATCATGATGATGCCCAGCGTGCTGTTCCGGCGCACGACGCGGCTGACTTCCCGAGGCAGCGTATCGTCGAGGTAGTGCCGGTTGTACAGGCCCGTCAGGGAATCACGTGTGGCCAGGTCGCGCAAGGCGGTTTCATTGGCCAGCAGCTTTTTGTTCTGCTGGTCGATCTGGTGAAGATCGGCCCGGATGATATGGCTGATCCCCAGGCTCAGCAAGGTGATGAAAGCCATGAAGGTCAAAAGGCTCTGCCAGTTGAGCGAACGCCAGGCATCCTGGCGCTCGAGCAGCCAGACGAGGCCAGCGATCTGGGCCAGCGCGATCACGCACGTCTCCAGGCTGGTGAGCAGAAAAGAAGCCAGCAGTATGGAAAGGGAGATATAGAACAGGGGGATGATGTCCAGCTGTTCCAGGAACTGGCTGTCGAGCAGGATCGAGGCCCAGATGGCCGCAAGGCCGCCCCAGACCGTGACAAGGGCCGCCAGCCGGCCGCAGCGCTTGCGGTTCAGGACGAAGCCGGACGCCAGCAGGACGGCATAGATCACAGGGATCGCCACGTAGAACAGGCGACGGCTCGAAGAACTGCGTTCGAACAGCAAAACGACAGCCAGCGTCAGCAGCATCAGGAAAAAAAGCAGCAGGATCGTCCAGGCCAGCAGCCGTGAGCGGCGGTCGATCGGCAGATCCGCGCCGTCCTGGGGCAAGTCTGCCAGGCTGTTGCCGGCCCGGACGATGGCGTCTTGCATTTTTTCCGTCAGGGAGCGCACATCCTTCTGACCGGGTTGTTGGTTAAGCTCTGTCATCGTGCGTCCTCCATGCTGGCTGTAGGCTAGCCGTCCAGGTTAAAACCGGAGCAGGCCGGCACAGCTGTCTGAAACGGGCATCTCGTCATCGTGCAGCAGGAACACGGTTCCCCCGTGCTCGAGGACCAGCAGCGCGGCTTCGCTGAGCAGATCGGGATCGCCGAACTGCGCCTGCTCCTCCTGGATTTCCAGAACAGCTCCGCTGCTGGCATCCCAACGTCCCCAGACCGGCTGGCGGCTCAGCAACAGCGTGTCGACCCGGCCCTGCAGTGCCAGCGGGAGCAGATTCCCGATCCCGATGCTGGTTTTTCCTGTTCCGGCCAGGTTGCCGTACGACCGGATCGCCTGGTGTTTGCCTTGCTCAAAGAAAGGCCGGGCGATCTGCCAGCCCTTATCGGTCAGAACTTCTTTTTTCAACGTGTCGGGGGAGCCGGAAATATGCGTGTCCTGCAATCGGCAGTCCTTGCAGAGCGACCGGAAAATGGGGAAAAGGTAATCGACACAGGCGACCACCAGCGGGGCATCCGGAAGCGTCAGACTGCCGGCCAGGTTGGCGGACATCTGGCGCAAGAACTCCTCAACCATGAGCTTGTCCTTGTCATGGGCCGATTCTGATCCGTGGTAGACCGTTCCGCTGCTGCCGGACGAACCGTGGTGCTGCAGCTGTTTTTCCAGTGTATATGTGTCTCGGACGGATTTGACGGAACGTGGTTCGGCCAGCTCGCATTCGGTCAGGCTGGCGCGGGTTCCCAGGTAAAGGCGCGTGCCGTCGAGGCTTAGGCTCAGCAGGTAGTAAGCCTGGTCGCGCTCCGATTCGGCGAGCAGCGGCAGAACCATGAACCGGTCGGAAATTGTGACAGACTCGGCGCATTTTTCGATGAGCTGATGGATTTTCAGGCTATCCTGGCTGGCAAACAAGGCCAGTCCCTGTTCCTGGTGCTCCCAAAACAGGGCATCCTCCACCAGGGCCTGGACCGGGGATAGCAGCTGTTCGGCCTGAGGTGTCCGAAGCCCGCGCTCGCGCAGGGCCTCGTGGCTGGCCTTGATCAGTTTGCGCAGGCGGATCGCACCCTGGCGCGTGTCCTGGCCGACTTTTTCGACGGGCAGATAGATGCTGACGCAAGGCTCACGGCGGATGTGCAGCATCTCATTCAATTCGGCAGCGGTAAGACGGTACATGAACGGTTCCTCCATTTCGGTAAGTCAGGTGAGAACCTGTCCCTGGCGATCTGCGGTATGAACACGTTGTGTACCTTTATTATATGCCGAGCAGGAAACGCTGGCAATGTAACCGGGCGGCAGCGCTCACATGAACAAAAGCAGGCTGATCGCCATCACCATCATGCCGCCGATCAGGCCATAGATGGACAGATGCGGCTGGCCGTATTCGCGGGCGGTCGGCAGCAGCTCGTCCAGGGAAATATAGACCATGATGCCGGCGACAGAGGCGAACAGGACGCCGAAAATGACATCGTTCATGAACGGGGCCAGGATAAGGTAGGCGATCAGGGCGCCGGCCGGCTCAGCCAAGCCGGACAGGAAGGACAGGCCGAAGGCGCGCTTCTTGCTGCCGGTTGCAAAATAGATGGGGATCGCGACGGCCAGGCCTTCAGGGATGTTGTGGATGGCGACCGCGACGGCGATGGCGATGCCCAGGGCAGGATCCTTGAGGGCGGCGGTGAAGGTGGCGATGCCCTCCGGGAAATTATGGATGGCGATGGCCAGCGCGCTCATCAGGCCCATCCGCATCAGCTTGCCATGATCATGCGGGTGTTTATGCGCAGGATTCATTTCTTCGACCACACGTGTTTCGTGCGGGTTTTCACCCGCCGGCACGAAACGGTCGATCAGGGCGATCAGGAACATGCCGCCGAAAAAAGAGGCGACCGTCAGCCAGCTGCCAGGCTTGGCACCCATAGCACCGGTCAGGGCATCCTGGGCTTTGACGAAAATCTCAATCATGGAAACATAGATCATCACGCCGGCCGAGAAGCCGAGAGTCACGGAGAGGAAGGTCCGATTGGTCTTCTTGGTCAGCAGCGCCAGCAGGCTGCCGATGCCCGTTGACAATCCGGCAAACAGAGTCAGCCCGAACGCGATCAGGACGTTGGACAGTTCCACAACAGATACCTCCTGGCCGGTCCTGTGCGTCCGCAGCCGGCCCTTGCGCTTATCTTATCACAAGCCGGGGCTTGTGCGCAGCAGATTGTTACTTCAAACGGGCAGCAACCGGCGGGCGTTACCGGCAAGCACGGCCTGGCGTTCGCCGTCGCTAAGACCAAGGCTGTTGACAAAGGCAAGCTCCTGGAGCGGATCGCTCCAGGGCAGATCCGAGCCGAAGAGCAAACGGCTGGTGCCGTGGCGCGCGATGAGCCGGCAGGCTTCCGGAAGCGGTATCCGGCCGGAGCAAAACGCCGTATCCAGGTAAACCGGCTGCCCGGCCAGGTATCGGAAGGCTTCCTGCCAGCACAGGCTGCCGCCCAGGTGCGCGGCCACCACGGGGGCAGAACCGAAGCAGTCCAACACGGCGGCCAGGGCCCGCGGCGCAGCCTGTTGGCTGTCGGCAAAGCCGATGTCATACCCCATGTGAAAGACCGTGACCAGGCCCAGATCGGCCGCCTTACGGTAAATTGGTTTCATGCGGGGATCGTCGATGGCAAACTGCTGGAAATACGGATGCAGCTTCAGCCCCCTCAGGCCGAGGGCCGCCATTCGGTCCAGTTCGTCGCAGGCGTCCGGCGATAGGGGATGGACAGACCCGAAGGCGACCAGGGCCGGGCTGTTGATCGAGGCGGCGAAGTCGTTGCCCGGCCGCATCTGCCGGGGTGCCGTGGCGATGTTAAGGACCCAGGCGGCTTTTAGGCCGCAGCGCGCCATGACCTTGGACTGGCCCCTGGCGGTTGCGTCCGACCAGGCCGTCAGGCCGCCGGAACCCCGTCTCAGCCTGGCCAGGGCAACCGGTGCGAGTGAATCGGGGAAAAGATGGGTGTGGCAGTCGATCGGCATGGCGTCATCCCTTTGCTTTTTCTGGTTGCATCTTAACATAAAAAGAGCCGGCTTGCGCCGGCTCTTCGGAAGGTGTTTGGGGGAAGCCTTATTTCTTCTCTTTGCGGAAGCAGAGGAACCAGTCAAGGCAATAGACATCGTCGCCATGCTGCTCGACGCGCTCCTTGGCGGCGCCGCAGGATCCCGGAGGCGGGACGATGACATCTTCGCCGGGCTGCCAGTTTGCCGGTGTGGCGATGGCTTCGGCATCCGCTTTCTGCATCGCGAGGATGGCGCGCTTGATCTCCTGCATGTTGCGGCCGGTCGAAGAAGGATAGTACATGATCAGGCGGACAATACCCTTCGGGTCGATGATGAAAACGGCGCGGACGGCTTGTGTCGTGGACACGTTCGGCTGCACCATGCCGAATTTCTTGGCGACCTCCATGCTGATGTCCTCGATGACCGGGAACATGACTTCAAGGCCCTTGTGGCCGTTCCACTCGATCTTTTCCTTGATCGTGCGCAGCCAGGCGATGTGTGCGTACATGCTGTCGATCGACAAGCCGACCAGCTCGGTATTGAGCGCGCGGAATTCCTCCTGCATGCTGGCAAACGTCATGAATTCAGTGGTGCAAACCGGGGTGAAGTCTGCCGGGTGGCTGAACAATATGACCCATTTCCCTTTGTAGTCAGCGGGGAAATTTATGTCACCCTGGGTTGTTTTGGCCTTGAATTCGGGGGCGGGATCACCGATCAGCGGTAAGCGGATGTTTTCGTCCATGGGTTAATCCTCCTGTGGCATGTGTCCGGAAAAGATGGTTTCCGGCAAAGGCTATCTTTATTTTCTATTATATTATGAACATATGAACAAATCTGTAACAAAGTCACATCAAATTGGAAAATAATGATATGGAGCAGCAAATAGACTTTGCAGGCGAAGGGAACGTGGGCTTTCATTGACACCGGACAGGTCCGATGCTACGATTGATATAGAATTTGCGTTGATATTCACGTTGGATGTCACAAGATAAGACAAGAGGTGTATCGTTTTGGCCCGACCAGTCAAGTGGCGGAGAATTGAAAATCTGCCTCGCTTCCAGCATTTCATCCCAGCCGAACAAACCGGCAAGGCGGTTACGGGCAATGTGCTCAAGCTGGAAGAGCTGGAGGCGATCCGGCTCAAGGATCTGGAAGGTCTTGAGCAGGAGGACTGCGCCAGCCGCATGGAAGTGTCGCGGCCGACTTTTCAGCGTATTCTGACCGCTGCGCGGGAAAAAATCGCCGACAGCCTGATTTATGGCAAAGACATCCGGATCGAGGGGGGCAATTATACCCGCGGCATCTGCCCGATCCGCTGCCTGGACTGCGGCTGGACCTGGGACGAGTCGATTGAACAGCTGGAAGCTGACCAGGGCCGCTACCTCTGCCCGGAATGCCATTCGGAAAACCTGGAGTGCTGTCCGGAGGATATGGAGCGTCCAGGATGCAACTCGACCAGCTGCTGGGGCGCCTGCCGGCGATTGGGTCGTGGCGGCATGGGCCAGGGGCAGGGACGCGGCTTTCGGCGCGGACGCGGCCAGAATAAAGCCGGTCCTCCGTCTGCCTGATCAGGGGCAGGCACGCTCGCCGCTGTCATGAGACAGCCGCTTGAGCGCGTTAATCTGTTCATCTGTTCCCAGGACAATCATCGAGTCCCCAACCAGCAGTTTTTCGTCGGAGCCGGGGTTGAAGATCATCTGCCCGGCCGCTTTTTTGATCGCCAGGACGATCAGGCCTGTCTTTTCAGGTATTTTAACCGCTCTCAGCGTCTGGCCAAGCAGCGGTGAGGACGGCCCCAGGACAACATCTTCCAGATCGAGGATGACATCGCCGACGTGCGTGTTCATGTCCAGGAACGATATGACGGTCGGCCGCAGCATCAGGGCGGCCATGCGCCGTCCGCCGATCTCGTTCGGCGATATTGTCCTGTTGGCGCCGGCGCGACTTAATTTTTCGTGGGCGTGGTCCTCGATCGCCTTGGAAATAATGTACAGATCCTTATTATCTTAACTTCCTGAAAAATTAACTCTCGACACCCGCTTACGCATCTTCCGCCCTGTCCTTCAGGAATTCCAGAACCTCAGCCAAGGTCCTGTCGCTGGTTTCAAAGGCATCAATCAGTTCCTTCTTCTGTAGTTCTCTGCGTT